>DAINRZ010000046.1:0-12655 GCA_036741575.1 Kapaibacterium sp. (SeqCode) | reverse complement strand
TTGGTCCCTAAAAGGATTAGGATAAACGGATAATCCAGGAATACCAAAATCTTCACCGGCACTATTCGGCATTGAAACAGTGATTTTTACATCCTTGGATGCTTTTTTTGAGGCATCTATTGCAGTCAGAGTAAGGGTATAATCTCCTGGCAGGTTTAAATTCCTTACTATTGTTGATTTTGAACCGGGTTTGACAATTACCGGCTTAGCTCCTGCGGGGGCACTCTTTACCGACCACCAGTATGTTAGTAGGTCATTATCGCCGTCAGTAACTTCGGCATCGAGCACTGTTGAATCCACCGGCATAAATACCTTTGATGGCGTTGCAGTTATTGTATTTATAACAGGGGCATTGTTTACGGGATATACCGGTACAATCAGGGTATCGCTAACAGAGATTTTGCCGTCATTTGCAGAAATACTGAAAATATAATTGCCTGCAATACTCATGCTTTTTACTTTGCAGGTATTAGTATCAGGAGTAAGAAGCTGTGCATGGGCTCCATCAGGCTGAGATACTACCTCCCACTTATATTTTATTTTATCATTTTCTGCATCCCACGAACCTGCCCTCAATATTGTTGTATCAACCGGCAGTGTGACTAATACCGGTATCCTATTGTGTAGATCAAGGAGATCAGGAGGATTATTCCCGGGAAACACTTCAAGCCTCACATCACGGGATATAGTTGATTTCCCGTCAGAAATGTTAACTTTAAATAAATACCTGCCGGATTTGTCAAGCCCACTGACATTAGTCTCCCTGCCCTGCGGAGTTTCGATTGCAGGATTAGCCCCTGCAGGTTTCTCGGCTAACGACCATTCGTAAGTAATTGCCTCTTTTTCCGGGTCGGCAGCATTTGCCTGGAGTTTTACGGAAGCCGAGGGCAGGTATATGTACTCAGGCTCGGCACGCCAATAGACAGGCACTGGTGGCAGATTGCTGCCCTGGTACGGATAAACAGTCATGACGGCGTTTGCAGGAAGGCTCAGCTGCAAAGTCCCTGTTGGGCTGTTACTCATTCCCGATTCTGTGTAGCTGCCGTTTACAGAATACGACACACCGTAATTGCCGGACTGCAGGCCGCTTATGTTTATTGATTTGGTATTTTTATCGTTTATCAGAATCAGAGTAGTTTTTCCCTCTTTTAGGAAAGCAAGGGCTTTGACCGTTGAATCATTTGAAGATGCTTTTATCCTTGTAGAACCTGGCGGGACGAAATGCATTATCTGCCTGAAATTCCAGTAATTAGCGTTTTTAGATATTTTATCATAGGTTATATTCATGCAACTGCTCACACCATATATTTCCCAGTATGAGACACCCCCTTTAATGAGGTCGTCATAGAATACATTTATATTCAGGCTCATATATTCTGTTTGCGCAGTAGGGATACCCATCTGCTCGGCAAAGATACGTATGCTGTCGCGGATTGGGTCATTGACTCCGTAAAGGTGGTATGATATCAGCCCTACATATTGCCAGATATCCGGGTCGTCTTTTGTGGCCTTAATGTAATTCCATGAAGCATTAGCAGAGATGGACTCGGGGAATTGTATTTTTGTGTTTAGCCCTGCGTCCCTTATTCGTGGTCCTAATTCGCGAATCATATCCGCGACAATTTTTGCAGTGAACGCGTTGTTATTACCTGCTTCGTTCAGTATGCAGTAATATTTCGCTTCTATTCCTGAAACCTCTTTTAACCGCAGCAGCAGCGCAAGGGCATGCTCGGCATATTCCGCGGGGCTGTTTATCAGCCATGCTGGTGCGCTGCCGGTGCTGCCGCCATCGAAATATGACGGGCTGACATATATGTCGAGCTCACTGCCGATGGATTTCAGGTAGTCATTATATGGTACAATCGTATTTTTGATATGTTCATCGAAGTCCTCAGTATTAAATTCATCCCAGTTGATATTGTATGGGTCTCCGTCGTCGTTGAGCCATTCCCAGCGCCTGGTATTCGATTTGTTGCCGCCAGGAATTTCGAGCCTCAGCCTGTTAATACCCATATCGAATATATATTCGCGAATTATCTCATTCTTATAATCGCTGTTTAATCTTTCAGGATACCACGAGGCAGAGCCGAAACCCATAATCTCCTGGTATTTTACGTTTGTATCTATATCAATTTCTGCACTTTGTGCAGGTATGGAGATACAGATGAATGCAAAAAGTATTAATAGAATCATATTAAATCCAATACAAATAAAACAGTATTATATTATTACGAAAAGTATCGAATAAATTTCCCTTTGACATCGCTTTAGGCACTGCTAAAGAAAATACTAAAAAAATTAGTGAGTAGTAAAAGTAAAGAATAGAAAAAGCCTTTTAGTTATTCATTATTAATAACTTTGCAGTAACGGTATGTCCATTAGTTACAAACCTTAAGAAAAATAATCCATGCTTAGCAAAGGAATTAACAGGTATCCTATGGGTTCCTGCTTCGAAATGCCCCTCGGCAATTGTTTCAAGCCGCCTTCCCATGTAATCGAATAGTTCTAGCATTACTAGCGAGGGTACGTCGAGATTAAACATAGCACTATAGCTGCCATCAGCTGGATAGGAATAAACATGAAAATCCAGGTCATTGAGTGCGCTATCGGCTACTCCGGTAATTCCGAAATCGCTTAGCCGGGCACGGAAAACGCCCGAACCCCAGGAACCAGCAAAAATAAAATCTCCCATAGTATTAATGGTTTGAATATAATAATTTGTAATTCCATTGTTAATCTCATTCCAGGTATCTGCAAAATCTAAAGAGTATTGTATTCCGCCGTAACGAGTACCTGCAAATAAATAATTGCCGATATTCTTTAGCGAATATACCCAATTATCTTTTTTCATTTTGTTTTTTTGAACCCAGGTTGATCCGTTATCGGCTGAAACATAAATGCCGGATGATGTTCCGGCAAAAACCTTGTTATCAATAACAGCCAAAGTATTTATAGTCGGATTTGTAATACCGTTACTCGAAGAAGACCAATTCAACCCATTATCTTTACTAACATATATTCCCGAACCATTAGTACCGGCAAAAATCACATCTTCATTGGAGATAACAGAAAACACAGCATATTGGGGTAAACCACTGTTTATTGGTTTCCAACTATTCCCCGCGTCCTCGGATACAAAAAAGCCTCTTGAACAGCCTGCAAAAACCTTATCTTTAAAAGAGTATAAGCACTCAACATAACCTGCTCCTAACGATGTAACTTGCCAACTCATTCCATAGTCGGAGGTAATGTAAATCAAGTTATACATACCGGCTAAAATTGTACCATTATGCACTATTAAGGGCATAATATTACCAATATATTGACCCTCAATAATTCTATTCCAATTTTCGCCAAAATTTGTCGATATAAAAATCCCATCGCTATAAGTTCCTGCAATCAAGGTCGTATCATCTATCGCAATAGATGAAACATACGTATTTGGGATTTCTGTGAGGCAATGAGACCAAGTTCTTCCGGAGTCAGAAGAAATCGAGATGCCGCCATCGCGTGCCCCGGCAATAATAAGCTCATCTTTTATGCAAATCGTTTCAATTGCATTGTCATTTAAACCATTGTTTATCGGAAGCCATTTCTCACCGTTATCGTTACTCCAAAACATGCCATAACCATATGTACCGGCCACTAAGCATTCCCCCAACAATCCCAATGAAGTTACTTTTTTCATCTGGAGCGAATTGTTCTTTAATACCCAGTGTTCGCCATAATCAGTAGTTAGGTAAATCCCATTGCCGGTACCTGCAAATATAGTATCTCCCTTAACAATAAAACAATCTATCCAAACATCTGTTAAACCGGAATTTTTCTTTTCCCAATTTAAACCTGTATCTTTTGAAATGTAAAATCCATCTGATGTACCAGCAATTAGAAAATCATTTACCGAACTAATAAGATTTATTCTTTCATTATTAAACCCATCGCTTCTGTCGGTCCAAGTCTCCCCCCAATCAGGGCTATACGAGACAGAGCTATAACCACTTACAAATATTTGATTTTTGAAAATTAATACAGAGAAGATATTAACATTAGAAAATACTTTTGTATTTTTCCATTGTTCACCATTGTCTCTTGAAACAAAAACACCCCTTCCTGTTCCTGCAACTATATTATTATTATCTTTGAATAGAGAGTAAACTCCTAATACAGTAAGGCCTTGATTTTTTGGCATCCAACTTTTACCATTGTCAGTGGAAGTTATTACTCCTGCCATACTTGCATAAATCACACCATCATCTTCAATAATACAGTTAACTTCGCCCCCATAGGGCCCGTTGCATTGCTCCCATTGGGCGAAAGTGCAGCTTGCTGCTGTAATCATTAATACTAAAACCAGTTTTTTCATTCAAACACTTTTACTAAATAAAAAAATCACAGTCAAAGATAGTAATTAATTGGTATAATAGAAAAGGTTATTTTGGGGATTTATTCTGCAATCCTTGCAGCAGCAAATATTTCAATCCCAACTATATCTTCGTATTTTTTTCTGACTATCGAACGCAGTGTGCGAGGCAGGCCGAAGTATGCCGACATTGCAGGCGACGCAGCCCTGTATGCCCTGTTGGTATGCCTGTTATTGGGTTTGCGCCTTTCGATATGCATCACATCGAATCCGGATTTTTGCAATAAAGTCCTAAGTGATTGAATATTATAATGGTAATAGTGGTTTTCGGGCTGGAACCACACCCATCGCTTCCCGAACAGCCTGCGCCAGGCATTGTCGAAGTCCGGAACGCGAACGAACAACATGCCGCCAGGATTGAGCCGCGATTTTATTTTTGCAAGAATATCGTAAGGCTCGGTGAAATGCTCGAGCGAATGCCACATTACGGCAATATCTATTCCTGCGGGCAGTTCGTCTATGCTTCTGTGCAATTCAATACCTATATTACCGGCATAGCGCCGGCCGGATTCCGAAGGTTCTGCGCCGGTGACGGCATAGCCCCTGCGGCGGGCTTCGTCAAGGAAAAAGCCTTTGTCGCAGCCAATATCGGCAATCAGTGCCGGCGGCATTTTATACTGCCCTATCATCGAGAGCAGTTGATATTGCTCGGGCAGCCTGAAAAACCTGCGTTTTTCGGTAGCTTCGTAATCGAGTGCAGAAGCGGATGATGTGATTTTGTACTGAGAACTGTAATAAGCTTCGAGTTCACCGGCAGAGGGCATACCGCTTTTGTAAGTAATGCCGCAGTCGCCGCACACGCAGCAGCTAACGCCGTAAACAGACTTAGTTTTTATATTGCCGGAGCCGCAGATTTTGCAGCTTTCCATTTCACCGGGCATCGTTTTTCCTTATGTTATTAATCCTGCCTGCAAATTACTCAGAAAGCAGGAAACAGCAATATGAAAATAGATTGTAATCACATATAAGGCACTAATGTATTGTAAAAACGATTGTGCAGGCTGATGTTAAATCAATTCCCCCGCTCCAGGCGTTTTGCAATCTTGCTGTAGCTCGACAGCTTCAGGATATCGCCGGCTAGGGCTGAGGCCTCACTGGTATCGATTGATCTGATCCTGTTCTTTAATTCGGGCAGTACCGAAGCGCTTGCCGAAAGCCCAGTCACGCCCAAACCTATCAAAAGGGAAGTGGCTGCGGCATGGCCGGCAAATTCACCGCACACGCTGACGGGTATATTCGATAAAGCAGCACCTTCCGTCGTCAGCTTTATCAGCCTTAGCACTGCAGGATGAAACGAATTATAGAAATCGACCACAAGTTCGTTTGTCCTGTCGGCAGCCAGAGTGTACTGAGTAAGGTCGTTTGTGCCGATACTAAAGAACTGTACATATTCTGCAAGTTTAGTGGCTATCAGCGCCGCTGCCGGCGTTTCAATCATGATCCCCACAGGCATTTTGCGGTCGAACTCAACGTCTTCCCTGCCGAGTTCAATCTTCACCTGATTGATTAGCTTAAGAGAGAAAAGCGTTTCGCCCAGCGAGGTTATCATCGGCATCATAAACCGAATGTTTTTCATACGCGATGCCCTGAGGGCAGCCCTTATCTGAGTGCGGAAAATATCCTCACGCGTAAGCAGGAAACGAATGCCCCTGTAGCCAAGTGCCGGGTTGTTCTCGTGGATGGGCACACCCTCGGCAAATTTATCGCTACCAACGTCGAATGCCCTGATAGTCACAGGATGGGGGTAGGCCCTTTCGGCAAAGGACTTATACCATTCGTACTGTTCTTCTTCGCCTGGGAAATTGCCCGACCTTATAATCAGGCTTTCGGAGCGGACAAGCCCAATCCCTTCGGAGCCAGCCATTATAGCAGTCTCGACATCCTCGGGGAAATCCACATTTGCAAGCAGGGCAATTTTTTTGCCGTCTTTTGTTTCCGAAGGAAGTTTTACCAGGTCACCCAGCCTTTTCTTATGCTCTTCTTCCAGCGATTTTTTCTGCCTGAACTGCTCGATGACAGGTTTAGTAGGATTTAGTGTAAGCGCCCCGGTATAGCCGTCGAGTACAAGGTGGGCGCCTTCCGAGATTATTTTTGTAGCATTCTTCAGCCCGATTATTTCGGGAATTTCATAGCTGCGAGCAAGAATCGAACTGTGGGATGATATGCCGCCTACTTCTGTTACAATACCCAATATGCCTACATCCTTGAAATTGACTATATCGGAGGGAGTAAGCGAGTTTGCAACAACAATACTGTCACGGTAAAAATCATAAACTATGCATTTATTCTTGAGCGCAGATAGCAGCTTGTACATCATATTGTCCAGGTCGATTGCCCTTTCGCGCAGAAGCGAATCTTTAGCTTTCTTCAGGTATGATTTCTGAGATTCGAACTCCTGGATAACCGAGCTTTCAACCGTCATCCCCGTGCGGATTCTATCTTTAACTGAATCTAGCAGGATATCGTCTGTCAGGATAAATAGGTTTGTTTCGAGCACAGCCATTACGTTTTTAGCATCGGGGTCCACTTTGCCCAGAACCCCCTGGAATTCCCTGACTAATTCGTTAATAGCCGATTCGAACCTGTCAATCTCTTTTGGGATTTTCGATTTCGGGAGTGTCCTGGCAGGAGTGATAATGGCATCCATAACCAGCAACCTTGCGTTTCCAATTGCAATACCCGGAGAAGAAGGAATGCCCCTGAGCACGAAATCTACCCTTCCTTCCAAAAAATCGCTGTCAATATTATCGGTATCCTGAATCAGGTTATCTATAAATTCCTGCACCTGCACCTCATTAATAAAAAAAATCTTACAATTCACCGAACCCGTTATCAAAGAGTTCACTAATTTTCTCTGAAGCCAGCCCTTCGTCCTCACCCTCAGTGCGCAGTATCAGCTTGCATCCCTGTTCGGCCGCTAACGTCATAACGCCTATGATACTCTTGGCATTAATCTGGAATCCGTCCCTAATAATATACACATCAGATTTGAACCTTGCCGAAAGTTTCACAATTGCCGCAGCAGGCCTGGTATGAATGCCTGCCCTGTTTTTTACCGTAATCTCCTTTTCCGTCATCTATTTTTAGCTAAAGTGTTTTCAATATACAAAAAAAATTCCTTGCTCAAATCAGTTTCCTTTTAAGGCAGGCTTCAATATCTTCCCGCAATATTGCACCCGCTCTGATGATCCTGGGATACTCACCTGCCAGTGTTATAATTGTCGATTCTATGCCTATCCTGCTTTCACCGTCGTCGATAATCAAGTCAACATCTCCGTCAAAAAGTGAAATAACTTCAACGGGATTTGCAAAAGACCCCTTGCCCGAAATATTGGCAGAAGTGCCTGCTACCGGCTGCCCGAATGCATCGAGTATATCCAGGAAGCACCTGTTGTCGGGGATACGGATTGCAATCGTATCCATCCCGGAGGTTACTGCATCAGGCACTTTAGTGTCCTTTCTCAGAATGATGGACAGCGGCCCCGGAAGGAACCAATCTGCCAGAAGGTAAAACTCATCGGGAATATCGATTGCTATCTCGGAAGCCTGCTGTGCCGAAGCAATATTAGCTGTCAGGGGCAGAGAACCCGGCCTGTTTTTCACTGCGAACAGCTTTTCGACAGCAGGAATACTGAATAATGAACAGCCTATTCCATAAACCGTTTCGGTTGGGTAAACCAAAATTCCACCGCTTTTCAGTATATCGACTGAACTGCCTATAATGTCTGGATAATTCTCCGACGATTTAAAAACTTTTGTTTCCAATACTTTTTCTTAATTAAAAACTGCTCATAAACGAATAACAAAATTAAGGATAAATAATGAAAAAATTCTTAATTTCGAAAGTTAATTGAAGCTAAATTGGAAAATAAGGGAGATTTAATATATGAAGCCTGTTCATAGTTTTATCGTGAGCGCGCATTTGCCTAAGGAAATTGAAAAATTGAAGGAACTTGCATATAATTATTGGTGGTGCTGGAATTCCGATGCCAAAGAACTGTTCGTAAGGATTGACCGTAATATTTGGAACGAAGTAAACCACAATCCCATCAGGCTGCTTAATAAAACACCGAACCAAAGGCTGGTGCAGCTTTCCGAGCAACCCGATTTTACGAGTTTCCTGGATTATATATATAGTAAATATGACGATTACATGAAATCGAACACATGGTTCGACAACCTGAACGGAAAAAAAATCAACGGGACTATTGCTTATTTCAGTACTGAATACGGAATCAACGAGAGCTTTCCGAATTATTCGGGCGGCCTTGGCGTGCTCTCCGGCGACCATGTTAAGTCTTCGAGCGACCTCGGGCTGCCGCTTGTTGCGGTAGGCCTTCTTTACCAGCAGGGATATTTCAGGCAGCACCTGACTCAGCACGGATGGCAAAACGAGCTTTATTTGTATAATGATTTTTATACCATGCCCCTTATTCAGATGAAAGACAGCAGCGGCGAACCTCTTGTAATTGATGTTGACCTGCCCTATGGCAAGGCTTATGTTCAGGTCTGGAAACTGCAAATAGGAAGGGTACCTCTTTATCTGCTCGACACTAATATCAGCCGGAACACAATAGATGAATACAGGGACATAACCGACCAGCTTTATGGTGGCACCCGGGAAACACGCATACAGCAGGAAATTGTGCTCGGTATCGGCGGGATGAAGGCGCTGAAAGCTATGGGAATTGAGCCCGACGTTATCCATATCAACGAAGGGCATGCTGCATTTGCCCTCATTGAACGTACCAGGATGTTCATGGAAAAATACGACCTGGATTTTAAATCGGCAAAAGAGATTACTAAATCAAGTTCGCTTTTTACTACTCACACACCGGTTCCCGCCGGCAACGAAGTGTTCAGGCAAGACAGGATCGAGAATTATTTTAATAAATACATAGAATATCTGGGACTTACAAACGAAGAATTTCTCAGTTACGGGCAGGAAAGGGAATATAATGCCAACGAAGGATTCTCAATGACGGTCCTGGGCCTTAAACTTACGTCCTACCACAATGCCGTCAGCAAGCTGCACGGCAAGGTGGCTCGCAAGATGTGGCACCAAATTTGGAAATGCTTCCCCGAAGACGAAGTGCCTATTAAATATGTTACCAACGGAATCCATACGATGACCTGGGTGGCAAGGGAATTCTCGGAGCTGTTCGACAGGTACCTCTCGCCACGGTGGAAACTGGAGACCGACAGCGCTGATTTATGGGAAAAAATCGAAACCATTCCCAACGAAGAAATGTGGCGCGAAAAACAGCGCCGCAGGGTGCGCCTCGTCCTTTTTGCCCGGGAATACCTGAAGAAAAAACAGAAAGGCTACCTGACACCCGACCAATTTACAAAGATTAACGAATACCTTAATCCCGATGCCCTTACTATCGGTTTTGCACGAAGGTTTGCCACATACAAAAGGGCCATGCTATTATTCTCTGATATGGACAGGCTGAAAAGCCTGCTGACCGATCCTGAGAGGCCTGTGCAGGTGCTGATCGCCGGCAAAGCCCATCCCCACGATACTGCCGGCAAGGAAGTCATCCAGTCAATCATCCAGAAAGTCAGGGATTACGGGCTTGAAAACCATATAGTATTCCTCGAAGACTACGATATGGTTATATCCCGTTTCCTGGTCAAAGGATGCGATGTTTGGCTGAATACACCCGTCAGGCCCTTGGAGGCAAGCGGCACAAGCGGCATGAAAGCCGCTCTGAACGGCACACTTAACTTTAGTATCCTCGACGGATGGTGGGACGAAGCATATAACGGGCTGAACGGCTTTGCCATTGGCCAGGGCGAAGAATACGCCAGCCAAAAGGAACAGGATATTATAGAAGCAGGCGAACTGTACAATACGCTCGAACAGCTTATCATTCCCACATTCTACGACAGGAATAACACAAGCCGAATCCCTGAGAAGTGGCTTATGATGATGAAAAATACAATAAAGACTATAGCGCCGCAGTTTTCCACAACAAGAATGCTGAAGGAATATGCGAATAATTTCTATCTGCCGGCATTTACCAATTTTAAAAACCTGACAGCAAAGAATGCCGTTAAAGCAGGTGAATTAAAAAAATGGAAAGAGAAAATCAGGTCGGAATGGGGAAGTGTCCAGGTAATGGATGTCTCCCTTGGTGAAGGTTCGCTTTTCAGGCTCGATAAACCCGTTAATGTGAAAGCGGCCATACACCTGGGCGATTTGAATCCCGGCGATGTCGTTGTGCAGGTGTATTACGGCTCGGTCGATCCATTCGATGAATTAATAGATACGGCAGCGGCCACTCTTAATTTGGTGAAATCGGAAGATAAACTGCATTACTACGAAGGCTCGTATATTTGCCCTGATAACGGCAAACAGGGATTTACTGTAAGAGTTTTGCCTAAACACGACCTTATGGTTAATCCGGCAGACCTGTACTTGTGTGCTTGGGCTAACCAATAATTTTATCATAAGGTTATGGAAAGTATTTTTAGTAACGATGCACCGTTTATCCATTGGGTAATTATACCAATTCTGATTGTTTTGGCCAGAATATTAGATGTAAGCATGGGAACTATTCGGATTATCCTTCTTGGCAAAGGATACCGCCTGGGAGCTGCAATGCTGGGTTTTATTGAAGTTTTCATCTGGATTATGGTAATAGGCCAGATATTGCAAAACTTAGACAATATTCTGTACTATATTGCTTATGCAGCAGGCTTTGCTTCGGGCACTTATATTGGTATGGTTATTGAAAACAAGCTTTCTATCGGCAAAGTTGTCGTCAGGGTGATAACGAAACTCGAAGCTCATGGCCTGTTAGATTTCCTGCTCGGGAAAGAGTATAATATGACAGTTGTCGATGCCGAGGGCAGGTTCGGCAGGGTTAAAATTATATTTATGGTAATGGAAAGGCGCGATGTTGACATGGTCATTCAAAACATAAACAAGTTTAATCCAAATGCTTTTTATACTATAGAAGACGTACGGTTCGTCAATAAACTATATCCTATCGAGGCTGCCGGCCATTCGTTTTCGAGGAGGTTTCACCTTAGGGACCTGATGTTTAAAAGAAAATAGTGTTAACCTGAGCTGTTTTACAGTATTTTTTTCTAGATTATTACCACTGGCTGAAATGCTATTGCAACAACAGAGTAAAGAATTTGTTATTCGAAGAACCACGATTTCTGCCTTCAATTAAAAATAATCAATATTCAGAATTATAAAAAGGGCATAATTTTTGTGCTTCAGATGGTCAAATATGTTGAACAATTGAATTAATTAAATGTTTGGAAGACTCTTAAAATCCCTGTGGAGCCTTAAGTTCCTGAGGGCAGGACTGAAATTAGGAATGGCATTCGCAGTTGTCCTGTTCTTTTCATCAATGCTATATAAGCTGATTTCGGCAAAACCCATAGATGCATCGATTGATTCTGATGTGAAAAAACGTTCGCTCGAAGAAGTCATTCAGGTCAATATACTGAACGGTTGCGGCGAGCCCGGGGCTGCCTCGGAAGTAATGCATTACCTGCGCAGGCTTGGTTTCGATGTCGTTGAAATCGGCAATTATAGTAGTACAATCGAATTATCGAGAGTTATAGACAGGGTGGGCGATCCGGTATCGGCGGAAAAGGTTGCATATGCGCTGGGAATCGATGCTGACGAAGTCAGCACCGTAATAGACTCAAGTTTATTCCTCAGGTGTACAATTATCGTTGGCGACGATTACAGGGCATTGAAACTATTCGATTAGATTGCCTGCCTCGAACTCGGCAACAAGGTTTTCCAACTCTTCGCCCAGGCGTGTCCATTCTTCAATTTTGAATTCTAATTCCTGCTGCAGTGAACTATATTCCGCTTGCTTCGATTTCATTAATTCAATGTCCCCATGCAGCGCCGAGCCGGCAAATACCTGCTCGAGAGAGGAAATACCCGATTCCAGTTTTTCAATAGCTTTTTCTGCTTCTTCTATTGCTCTTTTCAACTTGCGCTCCTCGCGCTCGAAAGCCTTTTTTTGCTCTCTTTCGAGCTTCGACCTGCTTGGCCCGTCAGAGGATTTTGCCCCGGCGGCCCTCGAAAATTCCAGTTCCCGGAGGGTTTCCATTTTGTACTTATCTAAAAAATCGTAAATATCGCCTAGATATTCCTTTACCTTCCGGTCCCTGAAGTAATAAGTCCTCGTTGTAAGCCCATGCAGGAAATGCCTGTCGTGCGAGACGACGATCACGATGTTCTGGAAATCCATGAGG
>DAINRZ010000045.1:0-12871 GCA_036741575.1 Kapaibacterium sp. (SeqCode) | reverse complement strand
GGGCTGGAATACAGGTTCAGCCAATATCCTAATTTCGTTACAGCCGGCGCTGCAATCAGGTATGTCTTCCTCGACACAAAGCACTTCGATGCATTTGCTCAGGCTTATGCCGGAATAAATTCTGTCGGAAGTTTTGGAAGGGGATTGATTGGTTTCAAAGTATCATACAACAATGATTTTTATTTTATTTTTGGATTCGAAGCAAGCCAGATGTGGTACAACGCTTCCGGCAAAAATGGCTTAACTACCGCCAAATACGGCATTAATTACGGAATTGGCTTTAATTATTAAGGGAGATATGAAATGAAGCGTCTTTATATTTTTAGCTTATGTACAGCTATGTTGTTAGTTTTATTTTCATGCAACAAAAATGATTCATTTAGTATTGACCCTGAGCACAGGCTTGATGAACTTATCGATAAAGATGATAAGCCTGATTCAATAATTGATAAAAGAATTCCTGCGACAATTGAGAGCATCCAGATGATTTCTGAAGATATGGGGCTAGATTATGCAATACTATGGCTTCCTGGACAGTATTTGATTAATAAATCGAAATTGTTTTTCGACACGACAAACTCCCGGTACAGGTTTTATATCGACGAACTCGAAATTGAAAATAAATTGCCCCCTTATGCTTATCTAATGAAAAATTCAAAAATAAAAAAAATAGGCCTTAGAGTCCAGAATGTTGGGATATCAGATTCACTCATGCTCGATGGCGGCTACTCGAGCGGTAAGTGGTGCCAGTTGGTGGTCGAAGACACTAAATCGGGTGCAAAGTACCTTTATGAAACTAAAGATATTGATGCTACTTACTATTCTATGTTTTTTGACCCTGTTTTCAAGACTTTCAGGTTTTATCTGAGAGCCGAGGTTTTCGATTATAACAATACGACAATGAAAACATTCGCTATGTTGGTATTTGTAAGGTTCTGACATATAACAATATTCTTTTAAATAACAATAATTCTCTTAACTCTCTTCGATTATTTAACAATTTTGTGTTAATTTTGTCAATAATATTTTAATACTTTATTGAATATTGTTTATACATTATCCAGTTGAAGCATTAAAGCGTTATTAATGGTAGTTTACATGTTATTGCTTATTGATGGAAAAGAGTGAACAATGTACAATAGAATTATTAAGACGGAGGCACAGCCTTCGTGCTGCATAATCGGTTTAGGCCATTCCGAAATCACAGATTCGGAACTGTTTAGGGTAGTTACCCAGGAAGAGTTTATCAGGGAACTGCCCGCCGACACACAGGCTGTAATTTGCAAAAACGGCGCAGCCATAGAAGATGTGGCGCGTACATGGAATGAGATGATTTCCGAGAAGAGGACTTTCTACGGAGGTGACCTTGCCAGTCTGGCAATGTTTGCCGTTAACCGCTGCTTCCAGGATGTCAGGAACAGGGGAATAGAATTCGACCCCGCTGATATTGATGCCGTGATAGGCGCTACAAATACCGGCCCCGGCTACCCAAGCCTTGCGGATTGTGTGAAAAATGGGATAGGAATACGTTCCGACGCCATGTGCTACGATGTTACTGAAGCTTGCACTGCCGGGAGCGTGGCGCTATTCCAGGCTCAAAGCCTGATTCGCTCCGGCGCTTGCAAAAAGGTGCTGGTAGCATGTGCCGAAAAGGCTACTACATTAACCCATACCGTCAATTGGCAGGGCAGCAACCTCTTCGGCGACGCCAGTTTTGCTGTGCTGGTTTCCGAAACAGACGACCCGGCCTTCGAATCCTTTGAATTCTTTGACTTTAACTCTTTCCCTTATAACGGGAACCTTAGCCTGATAAGAAAGACTGAGACAGGTTTTGTGCAAGAGGGTAAAAAAGTGCATCTGTTTGTCGTCAAGGATGTTGTAGAATCTGTTGTAACAGCTATAAAAAAAGCAGAGGTCATACTTAGTGAGATAAAACATTTAGTATTTCACCAGCCGAGCAATAAAACCGTTTCGTCCCTGAAAGATTACCTAATTCCCAAATGGCCCGATTTCAGTGGTATTTTCCACAAAAGCGAAGGCATCGGCAACGCCAGCAGCGCCAGTTTCGGGCATCTGCTCTCAAAGCGCTACCACGAAGGCATAATCAAGGCAAATGAACTTATCGTGACATGTACTTTCGGTGCGGGCCTTAGTGTCGGTATTATTGGGATGAAGCTGTAGAAAAAGGTATTCTCTAATGACTGGTTTCGTTTTATTAATGAGAAAGGAGGGCAGGCATTAGAATTTTACTCTTAAATCGAAAATTCGAGAGGTTTTTTTAAATGGTAATGTGATTTGCATACAGTTGTTTTTACTATTAATTTTAAAATTATCGATACGAATCCATTAGTACCAAAATTTTATATCAAAAATACAATTCAATACCACACAATGTTACAGAACTGGTTTTTGCAACATAAATGTATTCAAACCATGTTGATTTTTGCTGCAATAATAATTATATTCCCTTTTTAGGAGAAGTATAATTATGTTCAGGGTTTTGTTTTTGTGCACGGGGAAATCGGGCAGAAGCCGGATGGCTGCCGCCATTGCCTCGAGGGTAGCCCCTAAAACCGTCGAGATTATCGGCGCAAGCGACAAACACCATTTATTGCATGAAGAGACCCTAAAAGTAATGGAAGAAATTCAGATTAAAATGCCCGCCAGGATTGAGTATTCTTTGGAAGAAGTCAGAAACCAAAATTTTGATATCGTCGTCACCCTGTGCAATAAAATTCGTGAGATGTGCCCTTCATTTCCCGGATCGCCTGCAAAAATCCACTGGCCCCTGCCCGATCCGTCCACAACGGACAAAGCCGATAATATTACCGATATTTATCGCTCAGTAAGGGATGAAATTTACAGGCGTGTAAATTCGCTATTCAAGCATGGTTTTCTCGATTCAATAAGGGAAATGAGGCTTACATTCGGCACTTTGCTGAACAACCTGACAGACGGCGTAATGGCTCATGATAAAGACAGGATAATATTTTACATGAACGATGCAGCCGAAAGGATAACAGGGTATAACAGGGCAGAAACTATAGGAAAAGACTGCCATTTGGTTTTCCTGAACAGGTTCTGCGGCGGGGATTGTTCGTTTTGTAATGATAAGGAAATGACTCTTACCAAGGAAAATTATCCTGTCGTTTTTCACAGGAAAAGCGGTGAGCAGCGCAATCTTGAAATGACTGTAATAGGGCTAAATCCTGAGCATAATGCAGTTAACGGAGCTTTAATTGTATTCCGCGATGTCTCCGAAATCGTCCATCTGCGGCGCCGGCTCGAGCAAAGCCGCGGATATGGTGGAATTATCGGCCGCCATATCTCTATGCAAAGAGTATTCGATTCGATAAGGGAACTTTCCGATGTTATGGTTCCTATTTTAATACAAGGTGAAACCGGCACCGGCAAAGAGCTTGTAGCAACAGCCCTCCACCAGATGAGTAAAAGGGCTTCCGGGCCGTTTGTACCAGTGAACTGCGGCGCTTTGCCTGAAGGCACTCTGGAAAGCGAATTGTTCGGCCATGTGAAAGGAGCCTTTACAGGTGCGCTGCGAGACAGAAAAGGGAGGTTCGAGCTTGCTGAAGGAGGAACTATCTTCCTCGACGAAATTGGAGAAATAACACAGACAATGCAAGTGAAGCTGCTTAGGGTGATTCAGGAAAAATATTTCGTACCGGTAGGAGGCGAAAAAGCAGTTAAATGCGACGTCAGGATTATCTGTGCAACAAACAGGAACCTTAAAGCTCTGACACAGCAGGGTTTGTTCCGCGAAGACCTGTACTACAGGCTGGCAGTAATTCCAGTATCGTTGCCATCACTAAATGAAAGAAAAGCGGACATCGCACTTCTTGCAGAGCATTTCCTTGACAAATACTCCTCGGATATTGGAAAACGGGTAAGAGAGATTTCTCCGGAAGCTCTCGATATATTAAATAACTATTCGTGGCCTGGTAACGTAAGAGAATTAAGTAATGCAATTCAGTATGCAATGATAAAATGCAATACTGGTGCCGGTATTATCGAACCAGAACATTTACCTGTCGAAATCCTGGATTTCGGTAGCAGGCCGTATAAGTCTAAGCCTGGCAGGCCCCCAAAATCTGACGAAGATATCGTCAGGGAAACATTAACTAAAACTGGCGGCAATAAAGCAAAAGCTGCTAAAATCCTTAATATCAGCAGAACAACACTATACCGCCTGATGAAATAATGTGTCAATAAATACACTTGTGTAACGAAATAATTATATTACACTCATGTATCATTATTTGTTGCCAATGCTAACTTATAATAATTATTTATAATTGCGTGATTTTGTATGTTATCATCCAAACAATCCGGCATTTTTTATTGTTAATATATTCAATTTTAAAGACACATTCTATTAATACAAAGTCAATTTCCTAAATCTCGCAACTTCTATGATTTCAATTAATTACTAAGCATAATAAGATTTCGGCTCCGAATGGCATAATTAATGGATTATGCACAGAAAAAAATGGAGGAAATAAATTGTTGAAACAATATAATATAAACCTGGTAAAAGTTCTTAGGCTTGCCCGTGAAATGATAATCCTTGCCGATGAAGGCGATGAGCACCGTATGGATAAAACCTGCGGCGTACTATACGGCATATTGCGAGATTCGGCATATAAAATACGCACCCTTGCCGAGAAAGAAAAAATTTTACACATCGACAGCGGCATATGGGAAAGCGATGCTGAAATTGAAATAAATGATTTAATGAATAAATAAATGAGGATTCAGAAAAATGGCCGACACAATTAAAATTAAAGACTCAACTGTTAACATTATGAAAGGGGATTTGACCCTGCTGGAAACCGAGGCGATAGTATATTACGCTAAGCAGGATCTGTCACTCGGATCAGGCTATGGCAATGCAATCTCGACAAGAGGGGGCCCGGCAATAAAAGAGGAATTATCAAAAGTCGGTAATGTAAATATTTGTGATGTTGTTATTACAGGAGCCGGCAGCCTTAATGCCAAACATATAGTTCATGCAGTAGGGCCTGCATTTATGGAAGAAAGCACTGCTGCCAAACTAAGGAATACAATTGTAAATACCCTAAAAACTGCTGAAAGCAAAGGTATTACTCAACTTGCATTCCCTGTAATGGGATCAGGATTCTACGGAGTCCCGTATGACGTTAGTATCGGCATCATGTTCGAATGCTTCAAAGAGCATTTATCCAATAATTCGAAAATAAAAGAAATAATTGTTTGTGCCAATGACAACAGGGAATTGCGCATGTTGACTTCTAAAGCTTCCAATTTAAATTAAGGAGATAAAATGAGTGAAAGTTTGCATTTTGCAGAGCATACATTGCAGGAAATAGCCCTTGTTGTTATGGCTTGCGTATATATAATAAGACTTATATGGGTCTTTAGGTTCAAAGCAGGCAAAGAGCGCCAGATGGCGACCGGATTGCCCGATACAAGCAAGAAGAAAGGTATTCTTTATTCCTGGGGTATTATAGCCATGCCTTGGGCAATGGAGAGTTCGCGAAAAAACTTTTTCCTGTATATCCAGTTTGTTTGGTTCCATCTTGGCGTTACTGCAGCTATACTTATGTCTTTCCTTATTCCATATGCACCTGGATTAATGGCGGGCAGCTCAGTAAAATTAATTTTTCAGATAATAATATTCGGATCGTTTGCTATCGGAATAATCAGGATTATAAGGCGAATAAGCAAAATTCATATGAGGGCAATCAGTTCTCCCGATGATTACTTTTCCCTGCTATTGATTACAGTCTGGTTCTTCTTTGCGGGTATGTCGGTGCCTAATAATCCGGCAGAAGGCGAAACAATGCTGCAAATTTATTTTTGGATGACAGCTTTCTTTCTGATATATGTACCCTTCAGCAAAATTTCTCACTATCTCTATTACCCCATAACCAGATACTATTTCGGCAAGACTATGGGCCATCGCGGAGGTTTCCCCCTGCGTGGCACAAAGGCTTAATTTTTTAATCATTATTTAAGGAAAATCAATGAGTAATAATAGATCATATAAAGCAGACCTGCTTATTAAAAATATGAGGAAGAAACTGAGCAGGCAGGTAGTTGGTTCGCTGCTGGCCTGTGTCCACTGCGGAATGTGTACCGAGAGCTGCCATTATGTATTGGCAAATCCCGACGATCCAACTTATGCGCCCGCATATAAAGGCGACCGGATGCGCAAGATATTTAAGAGGCATTATGACTGGACCGGCAGAGTAATCCCCTGGTGGGTAGGCGCTAAAAGCGTATTTACAGACGAAGACCTCGAGGAGTTGAAAGATATTGCCTTTGGTAAATGTACTAATTGCCGCCGATGCTCTGTAAATTGTCCAATGGGCGTAGATTTTGCGGTCTTCAACAGAGCTATGAGGGGCCTGCTTGTTTCTGTAGGCGTAATGCCCGAAGGCGTTGCCGTCGTCAGCAAAGACCAATGGGAAATAGGCAACCAGATGGGTGTATTGCCGGAAGATTACCTTGACACGCTTGACTGGATGTCGGACGAACTCGAATCCGAAATCGATGATCCGGATGTAAGGATACCCATAGATAAAATGGATGCAGATATAATTTATACAATCAATCCGCGCGAAGTAAAGTATGATCCCCGCACTATAGCCGATGCCGCCAAGATATTTTACGCTGCAGGCGCAAACTGGACAATGCCGAGCGAGGGCTGGGATATGACGAACTTTGGCCTTTTCTCTGGTGATGATACCCTCGGTGGAGCAGTTGCACTGCGCGTTTACGAGAAAATGAAAGAGCTGAGGGGCAAGAAATTAGTTATCTCGGAATGCGGGCACGGTTACCGCTCTACAAGGTGCGAAGGCCCCAACTGGGCTGGGGTAAATCAGGATTTCATAATGGAAAGCTCCGTTGTCACTATGCTCGATTATGTTAAAACCGGAAAAATTCAACTTGATAAGACAAAAAATCCGGGCTCATATACTTTTCATGATTCATGCAACAATGCACGCAGCTGTGGCCTTTACGAAGAACCGCGCGAGCTGCTTAACTACGTTGTCAGCGATTTTAGGGAGATGTACCCCAACAGGACGGAGAATTACTGCTGTACCGGCGGCGGCGGCGCTATGTCGATGTCGGAATATGCCCCCAGAAGGCTCAAATCGGCAGTGATTAAGGCAGAACAGTTAAAAGCAACCGGAGCTTCGGTGGTTGTTACCTCGTGCCATAACTGCGTTGACGGATTGAAAGACCTAATTAAGCATTATAACCTGAATATGGAAGTGACACAGCTTGTCAACCTTGTTGCCAATGCATTGATTATACCCGAAAAACCAATTGGAGAACCTATGGCTGCAGAAGAAAAAATATTGCCTCTAACCGGCAAGAAAATACTTATCGTTGACGATGAACCGGATATTCAGGTATTCTTTAGCTCGGTGCTGGAAGATTACGGTGCTACTGTAATTACAGCGTCCGACGGTGAAGAAGCTATACAAAAAGCTATAGCAGAAAAACCCGACCTTATGACACTCGACCTGAACATGCCTGGCAAAGACGGCGGCTGGGTTTTCGAAAACCTGAGAAACAATCCGGAGATTGCACAGATTAAAGTCTGTATCGTAACAGGCAGGCCCGAACTGAGAAGATTAATTTACGACAGGCCCGTACCAATGCCCGAAGGCTATTTGGACAAACCAGTAAACGAAGATACACTTATGCTTAATGTTAAGAAAATTTTAAAAATTGTCTGATTCTGCGGAGGTGTGATGGAATTTCCATACAGGCAGTATTTCGATTCGATGCCCTGTTACCTGACGGTTCAGGATAAAAACCTGAAAGTTATTCAGGCAAACAAAAAGTTTACCGATGATTTTGGCAACTATCAGGGCAGGTATTGCTTCCAGGTCTATAAAAACAGGCCTATAAAATGCGATTACTGTGCCGTAGAAAGGACTTTCCATGACGGCAAGCCACGAACTAGCGAAGAAAAAGTAAGCTGCCTGGATGGCCGGGAAGTATATGTATTAATTAACACTACTCCGATTTTTAACGATAAAGGCGAAATCGAAGCAGTAATGGAAATGTCCACCGATGTAACCGAAATTAAAAATATGCAGAAGCAGTTCAAGGAAAACCAGGAACGCTACCGCCTATTGTTCGAAGAAGTGCCTTGTTTTATATCCATACAGGATAAGGACCTTAATATAATCGATTCTAACAGGCTATTCAAAGAAACATTCGGCTGTTACCTTGGCTGCAAATGCTATGAGGTTTATAAGCACCGCAAAGAGGAGTGCCTGCCCTGCATCGTAAGGCAAACCTATGAAGACGGATCTGTTCATACTCACGAGGAGGTAGTAACTGCCCGTGACGGCACTACAATAAACTGCATGGTTACTACTGCACCTATAAAAGATATCCGAGGCAATATAGTCAGCGTAATTGAAATGAGTTCGGATATTACACAGCTGAGAGAATTACAGGACCAGCTGACATCAATCGGGATGCTCATCAGTTCTATCTCGCACGGGATAAAAGGACTGCTCAACGGGCTAAACGGCGGAATATACCTCGTCAATAAGGGCCTGGACAATGATAATAAAGACCGCCTAAAGCAGGGTTGGGATATTGTCCTTCGGAATATCGGCAGAATCCGCAGTATGGTAATGGATATCCTGTATTATGCAAAAGACCGGGAGCCGGTATGGGAACAGATTTCCGCTCCCGAACTGGCTGTAGAAGCATTCGATCTTGTAAAAGATAAAGCTGAAAGCCTGAATGTTGAGTTCATAAGCGAATTTGATGACAATACCGGGCATTTTGACGGCGACAGGCAGGCCCTACGCGCCCTTTTGGTCAACCTGCTCGAAAACTCGCTGGACGCATGCAGGGTAGATAAATCAAAGACGGCCCACAGGGTTGCCTTCGGAATAACAGGCGATAATGGTAATGTTCGTTTCAGCGTATCGGATAACGGTATAGGGATGGACCAGGATACCAAAGAAAAAGCTTTCAGCCTGTTTTTCTCATCAAAGGGCGGCGAAGGAACCGGATTAGGCCTGTTCATAGCAAATAAAATTTGTGCGGCTCATGGCGGTAAGATACTGATAGAATCCGAACCTTTCAAAGGCAGTATGTTCACGGTGCAACTGCCCCGCCGCAGTGTAGATTTGTCGGCAAGAGATTTTAAATAAATTTGAGGAGAAAATTATCATGTCAAAAAATGTTTTAATTATCGACGATGAACCCGATACCCTGACTTTTTTCAGCACTTTGCTGCAGGATAACGGATACCAGACTGAAACAGCTTCCACTGGGGAAGAAGGCTTGAAAAAACTTCGCGAAAAGAAACCCGACCTGATAACGCTTGATATTACCATGCCTGAAATGTCGGGGGTAAAGTATTACCGCACTTTGCGAGAAAGCGATGAATGGAAATCCATCCCTATTATCATTATTACAGGGGTATCGGATGACTTCAAGAAATTCATTTCCACTCGCAGGGACATCCCCCCGCCGGACGGTTATATATCTAAACCTGTTCAGGAAAATGACCTGCTTACGCTGGCACAGAAATTAACAATGTAAATTCAGGATATTGAATCAGGATTATTTTAATTAACAAACATTGTTTATTGTGTCGTTGTTTATTGGCTTATAGGTCGATTCATGCGATAGTATCTATTATGTTTGAAAAAATTACCAGGACTATTTAATATTCATACAATATTAGCGTTTCCAAACACTAAATGCAATTTTTTTTAAGATTCTGAGAAAATTGCATATTAACATTTTTTAATAGAACATTTTAAAATAATGGTTTATTAATTGACAATAAAATAATTAATCATGCCTCTAAATAATTTTAGTTTTAATTAAAAGGGCTTTAACATGAAGGCTTACCCACTAGGGGACTTCAAAACTATTGATGAATATATTTCCCTGCAGCCGGAAAGTGTCAGAGGTAAACTCGAAGAAATCCGCCGGGAGATAAAAAAGGCAGCACCAATGGCAGAGGAGGTAATTAGTTACAGTATGCCGGCATTTAGGTTCAAAGGCATGCTTGTATATTTTGCTGCTTTTAAAAACCATATCGGTTTTTATCCTACAAATTCAGGCATAGAAACATTCAAGAATGAAATTGACGGGTATAAAAGCTCCAAAGGTGCTGTCCAGTTCCCACTCGATAAGCCTTTGCCGCTTGATTTAATCAGGCGGATAGTCGAATTCAGGGTAAAGGAAAATATAACAAAAGAAGAGACGAAAAGAACTTTATCAAAAGCAAAATGAAAGAAAATATATGAATACAAAAGATAAATTAACAATAACAGTACAAACGACTGTAAAGGCTCCACTGGAGAAAACATGGGATTTGTGGACGCTGCCGGAGCATGTTACAAACTGGAACTTTGCCTCGGACGACTGGCATTCTCCCCGCGCTACCAATGATCTTAGGGCCGGGGGTAGCTTCAACTACCGAATGGAATCAAAGGACGGCAGTATGGGGTTCGATTTCGAGGGAATTTACGATACAGTAAAACCATTGGAATTGATTGAATACTCTTTGGCAGACCAGAGAAAAGTACGGATTACTTTTACTTCAAAAGGTAATGAAACTATAGTGACCGAATCTTTCGATACAGAGAATATCAATTCGGCAGAGATGCAAAGAACTGGTTGGCAGTCTATTCTCGATAATTTTAAAACTTATGCCGAGAATATTGAAAATTAGTTTTTTTTGCAGGGCATAGACAAACCACCGTAAATATCAACAGGAGAAAACATAGGATTTGTGGACGCTGCCGGAGCATATAACAATATGGATATTCTTTTTTTCATCTTAAAACCTTAAAAAAGTGAATTATTATTGTGCTACACTGAAATTGAAAACCGTGGTGAAAAATGATTTATTAAACTAACTCCAAAACTTTTTATTTAATCCATAAAAATCTCCTTAATAGCATAAAAAGCAACATTTTATGTACAAACCGGCTTTAGATTTGAAAAATAATTAAATATTATTACATATTTTTAATTTGACAATTAGGCCAAAGTTCCGTAATTTTGAACTCCCTACTGGGCCCGTAGCTCAGTTGGGAGAGCGCTAGAATCGCACTCTAGAGGTCGTGAGTTCGAATCTCATCGGGTCCACGGCAGCCTTTGCAAACAAAGGCAGTTGAAATATAAGATTGTCCCGTGGTGTAACTGGCAACACGTCTGACTCTGGATCAGAAGAGTTCAGGTTCGACCCCTGACGGGACAGCAGGAAAAAGCCCGCTTATTCGGCGGGCTTTTGCATTATAAATACATTTTCTTATACAATCTATCCCGGAATCAATACTTAAACTGTATCCTTAAAGTCAGCAGGTTGTCCACAGGATCGTTTATCATTATTGTCTTATGCTTCTTTGTCATGTTCATGTCGTACCAAAGCGAAATCCTGATATTGGGAAATGAGGTATTGTGGATACCAAATCCCAAAGTGCTGTATGTAAGATCTTTGGTATCGATAATATTATCCCCGGCAATCTGAGTATTTGGATTGAAAGATTCGTACCTGGCTGCAACCATTACTTCTTTTATTATATTCAATCCCATTGTGGCATAGAATCCGCTAAAGTCTCTCTTTCGAATTGGCTTGGGTGCGGCAGCGCTGTTATCGACTGTTACTTCATCAGTTGTTGAACCGAAAATATACTCACCGGCAAGTTTCAATCCTTCGAGCACATCAACAAATACCTGAGCTTCAACACCATACCAGTTCCTGCCGATTTTATCGCCTTTCTTTACCGATGTGGAGTCAATAACACCAGTGTTATTGTCACTTTCGATGATTTTATTGGTATTTGCCACTATATTTCCTATTCTTGCATGTGCCCCAAGGCTAAATCCCAATCCCAAATCCTTAAACATAAAATCCTTTGTCAGCCTGCCCATATAATAGAAAGGCTCACTGTTGAAATTAGGGTAGTATTGCTTAGCTTGCCCGCCGAATGTATTATTGAATGCAGCCATCTGCAGGTTGAACAATTTGTCGGGATTAACCGTAAGCATAGCACCAAGGTCCCTTTCGCCAGGGTATAAAACTGAGGACATATAAGTTCTTTCTATCGCTTCCATGTTGGCCGGAGAATTCTGGACATCGTAGCTTGGACGAAAAAACACACCAGTTTTCAAAGAAAAATACTTAAGCCATGGTTCGGTAATATTAATGTATGCATCCTTAAGGCTGTATTTTTCATTCGAAAAATCCATCTGGGCAACTAATTGTGCTATTCCTGCATTATACTCGAATTTGATAAAATTTCTCCTTATTCTGTATCTCGCCTGGACATATTCATCAGTTGAGTCGTATGGATTAATAGAATAATTGCTGCCGCCAACATTAAATCCCTTAGCAGATTCTGTTTTTTCGAACTGGAACTGTATAAAACCCGTAATTTTTAATTTCTTTATCCCGGTAACGTCGTTTAGTAGGTTTGTTACGTTTTTATCTATGCCCTCAACTTTTGCCTTTAGTTCGTCAAATGTCATATTGGTTTCTTGCGAAAGAGCATTATTTACAGCTATTAATGACCCCAATAAAAAACAAAAGAAGGTAATCCGGAGATAATTCTTCATAAGATGTTCCTATTATTTTTAAACAACTATCAATGCTAAATTCGTTATCTGATCAAAGAAACTACTGAGAAATGTTTTCGGTAAGGCTCAAGGTTTCTTTGTTAAACAGAATCTTTTCAATATTCAATAAAATAAGGAGCCTGTCATCGAGCTTGCCGATTGCATTAATAAATTCTGAATCTATGCCGGAAGCCATCTCAGGCGGTGGCTCGGTGATTGTCTTGCTAATCCGAAGCACTTCGCTCACACTATCAAC
>DAINRZ010000044.1:0-13190 GCA_036741575.1 Kapaibacterium sp. (SeqCode) | reverse complement strand
AAGGAGGTATTAAATCCCTGCTGACCCCGGGCATGCTGTTCGAATCGATGGGGTTTAAATACTACGGCCCGCTCAATGGGCACAATACTATCCAGCTTGTCAGGATGCTGAAACTCCTCAGGGGCATTCGCGGGCCTGTGTTGCTGCATGTTATAACCAAAAAAGGCAAAGGCTACGAACCGGCAGAGCTTGACACGCACAACCTGCACGCAATTGGCAAAATAAATATTGTGTCGGGCAAATCTATCGTAAACTGCGATGATAACGACTTTATTCCGTTATACCAGGATGTTTTCGGCAGGGCTATGCTCGATATTTGCCGCAGCGACCGGCGTGTCGTCGGCGTGACTGCCGCTATGTGCGAAGGCACTGGGCTTGATTACCTGAAAAAAGAAATGCCCGATAGGGTTTTCGATGTCGGCATTGCCGAGGAGCATGCTGTTACCTTTGCGGCTGGTATGGCCAGCCAGGGAATGATTCCCGTAGTGGCAATTTACTCGTCATTTCTGCAGAGAGCTTACGACCAGATAATTCATGACTGCAGCCTGCAAAATCTGCATGTTGTTTTTTGCATAGACAGGGCAGGGCTTGTTGGCCAGGACGGCCCTACTCACCATGGCGTACTCGATTTGATCTACCTGCGTTCGATACCGAATATTATAATTATGTCCCCAAAAGACGAACAAGAGCTTCGGGATATGCTTTATTCCGCAGTTGCCGCCTATAAAGGCTGCCCGGTTGCGATTAGGTACCCCAGGGGTAAAGCAACAGGCATAACGACTAACGGCATGAACCTAATCCCCAAGGGAAAATCGGAAGTATTGACCGAAGGAGACGACGTTGCCGTGCTGGCTTTGGGCAATATGGCAGAGCCGGCGTTAAAAGCCGGCAAACTATTGCGTAATGAAAATATTGGCGTCGAGGTAATCAATGCAAGGTTCGTAAAACCTTTGGATACTGAAATGATTGACAGGCTGTGCCTGAAATTCAGGAAAATTGTTACACTCGAAGACGGCCAGATAAACGGCGGCTTCGGGTCGGCAGTACTGGAATATATTAACGGCAAAGCCGGGCACAATACCCAGGTGGCTATACACGGCGTGCCCGACAGGTTCATCGAACACGGCACCCGGGAGGAACTTTACAGGATGCTTAACCTGGACGAAATAGGCATCGGTAATGTAATCAGGCATTTCGTTGAATACGGTGAATATTTGCCGCCCGATACAATTTTCGGCAGAAAACAAATATTTTTTGCAAATACCGGAAATATTTCATAATTTTGTATTCTTTATAGGTTGATCCTGTAGCTCAGTGGTAGAGCATTTGACTTTTAATCAAAGGGCCGTTGGTTCGATCCCAACCAGGATCACAAATATCTCTGAATATATACTATCTTATTTTCGTTAGTAACTTCTTTTAAATTATAAACTATAAAAAAATTAATAATTTTGGCGTAGTATCATTAAAGATATGTCATCATAGACGATAATCTTCTGATGAAGTATAAGGTATTTTAATGATTATTGGAGTTGTAATGTTGTTTAAATACTCTTGTTTCCTGATAATTATTTTCGCTATGCAGATTAATTACCTGTGTGCCCGGACGGGCTATCCTGTGGTGGGGACAGGGCAATTAAAATGCTACGGCGATAAAAACGAAATTTCCGAACCAAAGCCGGGGCAGGCATACTATGGGCAGGATGCACAATATAAGTCATTAGCGGCAAAATATATTGATAACGGAGACGGTACTATCACCGACCTGAATACCGGCCTAATGTGGGTAAAAGCAAGAGGAGCCAAGTTGACATGGAACGAAGCCAAAGCAGGAGCCTCTGCATGCTCTACCGGCGGGTATAATGACTGGAGAATGCCGTCGATAAAAGAACTATATTCCCTAATCATATTTACAGGTAAGTCTGCTGCCGATGCGGCCGGTTCGATACCTTACCTGGATACGGATTATTTCGATTTTGTATATGGCAATACATCGGCTGGCGAAAGAATTATTGATTGCCAGGACTGGTCGGCTACTGAATACGTTTCGACAACGATGATCAATGACGCGGCAGTCTTTGGTGTGAACTTTGCCGACGGCAGGATCAAGGGGTACCCGAAAATGATTAGGAAACAGGCTCAGCAGGAAGATAACAAATTGTATGTCAGGTTTGTACGCGGAAATCCGTCTTATGGTATAAACAGGTTATATGATATTGGCGGCGGTTTGATTACCGATTCGGCAACTGCTTTGATGTGGGCAAAGGATGACAGCAAATCAGCCATGAACTGGAAAGACGCCCTTGCCTGGGTACAATTGAAAAACAATGAAAAATACCTTGGATTTGATGACTGGCGTATGCCGACAGCAAAGGAACTCCAGAGCATTGTCGATTACACCCGCTCGCCCGAAACAACAAATTCACCGGCAATTAGTCCCGTTTTCAACTGCACACAAATTACCAATGAAGGCGGCAAGCCTGATTATTCCTTCTATTGGACGAATACGACTCATCTGGATAACATGGGAGGTGCTTATATAAGCTTTGGAAGGGGCTTGGGTTGGATGCAGTTTCCGCCCACTTTTGATTGGCAACTGGCTGACGTACATGGTGCCGGCTGCCAGCGAAGCGACCCCAAAAGCGGCAATCCTGCCGATTATCCCCATGGATTTGGCCCACAGGGAGATGTTATCAGGATTAATAATTATGTCAGATTAGTTAGAAGTATAACAATCGAAGGCCCCACTGAAAATGATCCTCCTGATAAACCATCGATACCTCAGGGAATAAATAATCCGGAAATAAACATTGAATATAACTATATTTTTAAAGGGACAGACCCTGACGGAGATTCGCTAAGGTACTTTGTCTCGTGGGGGGATGGTTCTGCTACAGGGTGGACCTCATTCTATAAATCCGGCGATGAGGTGAATGAAGGTCATAAGTGGATAAGCTCAGGTGCGAAACTGATTAAAGTGAAAACTCAGGATAGATCAGGTGCCGAAAGCATCTGGTCCGACTCCTTAGTTGTAAATGTAATTAAATACTCTGAGGAAAGCAATAGGGTATATTTCGTTTTATTTACACATATCGAAGACAACACTCCCGCGGCTGAAATCGGCTCCGAAGAGGCAAGGGCGCAGTACACACTTGTGCGGAACAGGCTAATCGAGGTAGCTAAACTGGCAAAAATCAACGGAATAAAATGGTCGTTCCAGCCCGACTGGAAAATACTATTGGCAATCCTTGCCTACGACGATACCGTTTTGACAAAAAACTCCGACGGAAAAAACGTATTGCAGTACATCAGGGACGAATACGGTGCTATTATTGACCCCCACTCGCATGAAAAGCAGGGATATAATTACACCGACGTAGCCCATTTGCTCGATTCGCTTGGTGTTGGCGGCAGTACAGTTATAGGCGGGCATGTCTGGGATCCGTCGCTGCCGCAGTTCCAGGACTGGGACAGGTTCCGCGTTCCGGTAAAAGGTTCTAAATACCCATGGGCAGTATGGCGCGGAGATATTCTTATGGGAAGCGGTACTCCCAATCATGTAAATGACCCCATTATCAGCGGTGTATGGCAACCGTTGGATAAGGATAATTATTTTGTGCACCACCCCGATGGTAATATAGCCTGTGTGGGGCAATACAAAGGCACTATCGGGTGTGCCGGAGAACTGTATGATTTGTGGCAGGGCGGGGCCGTTGGCAATGAATGTATGATGACTGTGTCGTATCACCTGAAACCGGCAGATATTACCAAACAAAATGGATTGAAGGATATTGAAGATAATGTTTTGGCGCCATTAAAGGAGCTACAGGATTCCGGTAAAATTATTACGACCGGTTTTACTGAACTTGTAGCGGAATGGAAAGGCAAATACGGCGCAGTGGCATGCCTTTTGGACTCCAGCTATAAAACAGGCGTTTCTCCTGATTTTGCAATTGAAAAGGGTATCGAAATCTGCCCCAATCCATCCAATGGCAGCTTTACAGTTCAATTGTATTTTGTTAAGCCATTACAAATTGAATTAAAATTATTCGACTGCAAAGGAATTGAAACTGCAAATTTATATCAGGGGGACTTCCCGGGAGGATTGCTTAAAGTTCCTTACAACGGCAGTCTTCCTGCAGGTGTTTATTTTATCAGGCTTCAATTCGGGGATACCATCAAAGCAGGTAAAATTATTATAATGAAATAACAAGTTTTTTTTAATCCCGCATTGTGGGTTTGATTCCCCGCCACTTGTGGCAGAATACAATATTATCTTGATTTGATACCCCGTGCTTGCATCTGGGTAGTTCATTTCTGAATTGTGAATCAGTTGCTTCTATTTTGGGCTGAATAATTTTATTATAACTATAGAAATTACACCACTCGTCATTCCATATAGAAAACTACAGCGGAGAAATATGTTAATATTAAATAATTGTGTATTAAAGCCGACAATAATATGTATTATTAACAATGTGAATGAATCGGTGTTATGGGTAAACAGGTTTTTCTGCCTGAGAAAAAGAAGGATGACACTCCTGAATTCGAGGGTGCAATAATCAAAGTAAGATCGAATAAGAAAAAGCAGATCGAGAATATGATAACAACAAAGAAGAAAAACGTCTTAAATGTAATCAGGGACTGGATTGAAGAAGACAGGAATGATGACGAAAATCAATCTCATAAATGATTATATTTGAAAATGAAAGAACTGACAAATAACCTTAAGAAACTTGCTGCTTCATTGAAAAATAAAAAGGCACGCGAAGAAAACAACCTGTTCATAGTAGAAGGGGTGCCGCTCTGCAATGAATTGCTGGGCAGCGACTATCGAACTGAATTTGTAATTGTGCGCAGCAATCCCGACGATATTATTAAACAACTGGCCGATGAGTTCCAAAAACAAAACACAGAGGTTTATATAGCCCGCAGCAGGCAATTCGAGCAGCTGGCAACAACAGATTCGCCCCAGGGAATTATAGCTGTAGCCAGAATAAAAGAGGGCAGCCGGCCGGTTAATGGAAATTTCATAGCCTTAGACGGTATCTCCGATCCGGGCAATTTAGGAACAATAGTCAGAACTGCCGACTGGTTCGGGTTTCGTACCATCCTCGTGGGAGGCTATTCTGTGGATAAATATAATCCGAAAGTAGTCCGCTCCACAATGGGATCGATTTTCAGATGCGAGATAATATACTGCCCCTGCCTGCGGCAGTATATAAAAGAGTATTATGAAGATTATGAGATATTCGGCGCTGCATTAAACGCTAAAGTGAAGATGGAGGAGTGCAAACCCTCCGGAAAATTCGGGATTGTCCTGGGCAACGAAGCACATGGTATTTCCCCCGAAACAATGGAAATATTAACCGTGCCCTACCTGATAACAGGCCGGGGCAAAGCAGAATCGCTCAATGTAGCTGTTGCGGCCGGAATATCGATGTATCATTTCTCCGTGTACAATATGGTATAAGGGGCGTTTGTGCCTTAGTTTTCAGTTAATTCAAGCTGGCTGCCTTTTTCGATTATTTTTTCCAGGTCCAGCAAAATCAACAGCCTGTCTTCGAGTTTGCCAATCGAAGTTATGAACTGTGAATCAACATTGCCGGACATTTGCGGGGGCGGTTCGGTGATATTTCTGCTTATCCTTAGTACTTCGTTCACATTGTCCACAATAAAGCCAATTGTTTTATTATCATGCTCAATAACCACAATCCTTGTATTTTTATCGTTTTCAATAAGTATCATGCCAAGCCTGTGCCTCAGGTTTATTATCGGGATTACCTTGCCCCGCAGGTTGATGACGCCGACGACGAAATCAGGCGTGTTGGGCACGCGTGTAATTTCCACCATCCTGTTGATTTCTTTCACTTTAGTAATATCGACTCCAAACTCTTCGTCGCCGATATTAAAGCTGACAAGCTGGATTAAATCTTCAGATGAAACTGCCGCCGACTGCTCGGCAATTTTCTGGTGCAGTTCGTTGACTACTGCTTCCGACATAATGTATCCTCCAATGATAACTTCTTATTCTTTAATATTGGCTTTATCGGCAGACAAAAAAAATTCTTAAATATTTAGCGTCCGCCTGCAATGGAAATACGAATATCGAAGCCTACCTGCTGCACGTAGAACCCAGGCTGTGCGGCGCCTTCGTTGAATGTGCCTTCGTACCTGTAGAATAGAGAAGCTACAACACGCTTGCTCATTGTGTACCTGATGCGCGGTTCGACGGTTATTTGCGTAGTACCGTTCAAGGTCCTGCCGTTTTGGCCGTTGTCAGTCGTTTGGTTTTCATCATCGAAAGTAACATCGTAAGTAGCTGTCCTGTTAGATTTATAAGATGCAAGGAACGAAAACTCGATTTCATTTTCGAGGGTCAGCCCTATTAGTTTAAAGTCAAACTTTTTCTTGGCATAGGACACCTGCATCTGGAATTCGTCGGAGGCTGTTTTGGTTATAGTAGCTTTATTAGAAGAATTAAGCGAAAAATTGGAATTAGTGGAATACCTTAAATTTGCCGTTAGTACTCCGTCAACTTTGTCTTCATCGAAGGACGCATTGATGCCGATCAGCGGCTGGAAACCGTACTGGACGGACTGCATTTGAACTGCTTTGCCAAGCGAGGTTATTTCCAATCTTTCCTGATAAGTAGAAGCATACCTGTGGTCTATAGTTACTTTTTGGACAACACCGCCCCAAATGCCCCATTTTTCAATGCCTTCCCACTTGATTTGCCAGTTTACGGCAGGGAGAAATTTACCTAAATCACCCGAAGAGAATGAAAAAGCTTCCATTCCGTCGTAGAACGATTCCGAGAGGGCCAGAAGCAGTTTTTGGTTCCGTTTCACTTCGTCAGGCTCTGTGGCAATTATACCGGCCCTTCTCTGGCCGAATAAATCCAGCACATTTTCAATATTATTATCGAAAAGGTTTATCCCAAAAACGGAAGGGAATGTCAGGAATGTCCTGTTGTAGGACTGCATTGCAATCCTGTTCGTAAAAGTCTGATTGCCGAACTCGTCGGTTTCAGAGTTATGCCTTTCCACCCAGCCCAGTTCAGTGCCCCAGTTCAGCTCGAGCGTAGCGCCAGGCCATAATGGCCTCGATGTCTTGATATCGAGTTTTGTGCGCTGGTTGAAATTATCCTGCAAAATGGCATTGGGTGGCCTGCGGCCTGCAAATTCCTCGAAACCGAAGAACGGGAATGAGCTTTTGCCCACAAAGCGGAAACCGCCGTGTGGAAACTGAACCAAGCCCAACTGATAGGCAGCGCTAGGCCCGTATATTTCATCGCTGGGGCTAAGCGACCAGAAATTAGTAAGCCCGTTGCCGCCCATAGCGCCGGGATTGCTGGCAGAATTCGTCTGATTGAAAATAATATCTATTTTCTCGTAATCGAGGAATATAAACTTCAGTGCATGGCCGATATCGGACAGAATGGAGCTGCCCTGGGCTTTTGTTGTGTCTAACGTGGGGGGCCTTGTAGGAGAAAGCGAAGGTTTAGGCGCCCCGAATAAATCATCTGCCAGTGCCTTGAGCTTTATCGGCATATTGAACCGGATGTTATTATTGAAACCTACCTGCTTGACGACGTCGCGAATCAGCGGGTCTTGCTGCAGAGGGTCCATCCAGCTATATTGTGTGCTGAACGTGCCCGTCATGTCGATATATTTTTCGTAAGGCCCCAAAGGCAGGCGCGGCTTTAAGTTCAAAGTAAAATTCTGGCTGTGCATATTGTCTTTGCCAAAAAACAAAAACTTACCGTCGTTGAAGAAAATAATATCGGCAAGCTGGCTGCCTGTCCTCTGTTTGCCGTTTTCGTCCAGTTCATAGGGCACCAGAGTGCTAAGCGTATTGAAGGAATAATCGATAGCTGGATTCAATAATCCGTTTTCGGCTATTCTCCAAGTGAACTGCAGAGAGCGTGTATTCGAGAAATCCCGTATTACCGGGCTGGGATAGTCGAGGAACCTCGATTTTTCGGTTGTTCGCCTTCTCGACATATCTACATTTGCAGATAAATTAGTAGGCAGGAAATTGATTTTTGCTTTTTCGTAGCTGCTTAATACAGGGATATCCTTTGCCCAGCTAAAAGGCTGCACAGTCAATAATCCGGGGATGTTGACGCTATAGTTAATACCCAGCTTCCACATCCAGTTGAATCTCTGCTCGAGCAATGGATTGCGCTCATATTCCTGTGAATAGGAATAATTTATTGTCAACTGGTTTAGCGTTTCCCTTATCCACCAACTATCCACCGGAATACCGAGTTTGATGCCGGTCAGCGCCCAACTGTCCTGCACTTTGACAGTCTGCGAAGGCATTTTCACTGTATCTTCGATATACTTGATTTCTTTCTCAGTAAGAGTCCTGCCCTGGGCTTCGGCTTCTTTTTTGGCTTTAAAAACAGCAGCATCGGCCGCGGCTTCGAGGTTTATGTCGTTGTTGGCAACAAATTCAGGGGTTTGCATTCCTTCCGTATGAGAAACAGACAAGGGTATCCTGGTGGATTTCATCGTTTTTGGGGCAAATTTCTCGAGGTTTGCCTGGGCAGTAAAGTTCCAGTCTGTAGAAGATACCCTGTTGCCGAACCTTTCTTCGAGCCTGTGAAAATTTGGATTTGTCAGCCTAAGGCTGTAATTAACGGTTCCGATATCGGCAAGTTTCAATTCGGAACTGACGTTTGCTGCCCAGTCAGACCTGCTTTCGGGGCTTAGCAGCCTTAGTTCATCCACCCACATAGTTGTAGTCAGTTCGTCGGGGTACCTTTCCGAAGGATTGGCAATACCCAGTCCGAAATACTGCACCCTCGTCAGTATGGGATTGCCTTTGACGACATAGAACGAAAGGCCTTCTTCGTCGGCAACTTCCATGTACCTTTCGTTAATTTTTGTAATGTCCCTCGACTGTTTAATAGCAGTCAGTTTTGCCAGGTCGATATTAATACTCTGCCATCCCCTGAGTAATGGCTTGCGAAACTCATAATAATTAGATGAGTCGATACCGAACCTGATGAAAGCATAAGCCTTGGGAGTGGCGCCTGCCACAATGTTGCCCGGCATAGAGCCGTCGCCGTGGATAAACAGCCTTAATTTTTTGTAATAGAACAAATCCATCTGCCTGAAGAACCTGACTGCCATTCTTTCTTCGCCGTAGCGCAGGTTTTTAACGCTGATGGATGCCGATTGTTCGTTGAGCCTGATGTCTTTGGTGGGGTCGGGGCTGTTCAACTGGCGTGGGGCTTTCACCCCGGGGGGCATTCTGTAGTAATCAGGAGCTTCGTAATTTTCCTCGATATTAACAAATGCCACCTGAAGGACACTGTCGTCGTTGGGCACATTGGACTGCATATTGCTGATGCGCTGCCAGTGCGAGCCTGTCAACCGCCAGTCGGCTATGGCTACTTTGGCAAGGCCGCTTTTGAACCAAAGCCTGACATACTGAATATTCGAAAACTGGGGATTGCCAATCGAATCGGTATATTTGCGGATTGGAATCCTGTAGAGGTACCAGCCGTTGTTGCCGCCGCCGACTATCTGGGGGTTTATTTCAGGTATGGGCATCATATTGACTTCATAAGTAAAATAGCTGTTCGTCAGCGAGATTGTCTGCCCGTTGTTCTTATTCAGTATTTCGGTATCGGGGAACTGCCCAAGCTCGGCATATTTGGAGTTATTCTCGTAGTTATTGTATTTAACGAAATCTGTTTCTACCCTCTGGTCATCTTCTTTTTCAAAATTGAAATAGTAATCGTCTTTGGAAGGGTCGGCCTCATCGGCCAGGACTGCAGTACCGGCATTTTGCGCAAAAAATGCTTTCTCTTCGCCGTTTGTCATCTTGTCGATACCCTTATCTTCATTTGCATCGATGATATTATTTGGCAGCGGGTTTTGCGGCGTACTGCCGTCCTCGGTGTCGAGGGCCCCGTTTGCGATTATGTCTTCGCTAATCATGCCCAGGTCGAGATACATTTTTGTAACATTCGGTTCCCAGGCGTCTATTTTCATCATAATTTCGATATACTCAATGTTTTCGTTATCGAAATTAGTATTGAAGGATGAGAGCAGCCTCATCATGCCGCCCCAAATAGAATCTTTTTTTGTAGCAAAAAATTCGTTTTCCAATTTTAAAGAATCATAATTGGGATTGTCTTTATCTAAATACAATGGGTTATTGTTATAGATCCCTCGTACCCTCGGGTCGAAATTGAAATACAGCGGGCTAAGCCTTTGCCTTCCCTGAACGGTCTGCCTTTTGGGATAGACTTCCTGAATTTCGGTGCGGGGGATAAAATACTGGAACCAGTAAGCGCCGCCTTTTAATAATGTTCGCTGATAATCATCGGCGCCGATGGTGCTGTCCGACGGAGGCGACGAATAGGACCACTGAGAGGGCGTCAATCCTAATGAAATATATTTCTGTGCGCCTTCGAAGTCATCTATATATACTACGGGCTCGCCCATATCTTCGGTCACTTCCGAAAGCTTTTTGTTGGGCTCGGGCAGCATCATTGCCCATTCTCCCCTGAGCGAGAAAGAAGACTTTACTTTCGTATCATAAAACGGCAATTTGCTGAGAAGCTCGGTCATCCAGGGGACATCCCACCGCAGGTTGCCGTCGAATCCAATCATCGTATTTGAAACAGGCTCGTCGCCCAGGCGCACCCTGTCCTGGATAATCGACTGGTCATAGAACATGCCTGTAAATCCAATATTTGCCTGCATATTCCTAGACCGGTAGAGTTCATAATCGGCCCTCAGCCCCAATAGGGTCCTCGTTGTGATATTGAATACGTCATTTGCTTCGTATTCAATATTGACATTTGCATTTGGAAGGGTTGCACGAGGATTGCGCAATGTGACTATGCCGGAATAGTAATCGACTACATAGTCGTCGTATTCCCTAAGCGGAACGCCGTCAAGTGTTACCTTGACGCTTCCCTGGGCAACATTGATAGCCCCCAGAGGAATCCTGCTGGTTGCCCTGCCCGATACTTCGCCGCTAATGATGAACCTGTCTTTGTTAGAGTTGCGTTTGGCGGCATCGACAGTAGTATCGTAAACGTCCCTGTATGTATATAAGTCTGCAAGGTTTTCGTTCTGCATTTTTTCCCTGAAATATGTTTTCAGGCCATTGCCGAAAGGCTCGAGGTCGGGAAATGTAATCTCGCCGCGGAGAGGGTCGAAAAACGGGGGCTGAAGATCGAACATCCCGTCGGGTGTGGGAGCGCCAGTGCTATTGTTCACCTGGTCAACCCTCATTATCGTGACGAGCTTTTCGGGAACATTCGGCAGCAGGTCTGTCGAGTCGTTCGACTGGTTCAGATACCAGACTCCGATTCTCGTATCCCTGACATTTACGCCGGATGCATTAATCGAATAAATATTCCTCATCTGCCTGCTCCACAATGTTTTGAATGAAGGCTGCAGATTTGGCACATACAAAAGTTTCAGCATTAATTTATCTTTTTGGCCTACCATGTCCTGGAAATCGCCGTAAAAGATATCATCTTCGTCTGCCGAGGATTTATCCTGTATCCTGTAAGCAATGGCATAGTACCTGTCGGGCCTCAGGTTGTAAATTGATATTGTGCCCAGATTAGTATTTAGTTTGTAGCGGTTGGTATCGAGTTTCATGAATTTTGCCTCGATTACCTCGCCAATAGCGAGTTTGGAGTTCTTAAGTGCATCGTCGTACACCTGCCCCTGCAGGCGCCGTATTCCCGGCAAGTCGGCAAAAGCTTTGGCATCGCGCGAAATATCGGTAACATTATTGGTCGATTCCCAAACCTCTACCTGTTGCTTAACTTCCAATACCCTCGAAGATTCATCGTTTGGTATAACAGGGGTTGAGTTTTTAAAATACTTTGAATAAATGCTTTTGTAAGCAGTATCAAGGAAAAAGTGGTTTCTGGAATATTCATATGCACGTATGGAAAAGACCTGTGTGCTGACTCCGCCGTTTACTTTAACAGTCTTGCGCTCGCCGCGCCTTTGCGAGGCTATAGTCTTCAGGTAAAGGGGGCCGAACTGGAAATCGGCCCTGACCCCGAACAGCGCCTGTCCGCCGCCGATTAGCCCCTGCAGGGGCAGCGATACATTGCCCAGTTCGATAAGTTTGATAATATCGTCTTCTTCGCCTTCGTATCCGATTTTGAATTTGTTTTCGTGCTCGAACTGCCTTCGGGTGTTCCAGTCGGTGCCGATTTTCATCTTGTCGCCTATTTTGGCGTCCACCCTGACACGAATATCCTGGTTGAATATCGGCGATGACTGCGTTTGGCCAAAAGCCGACACGGTGCCGAGGTTTTGGCTGTCCCAGCGCCAACCCAGCCTTAGGTTGACCTCGCCGCTGACGTTTATATTAATTTCGGGCTTGCCGAAAAGGCTGAACACAGGATTGGGCGGCACAGGGATGGAGAATCCAGTTGCCTGGGCCAGCATTCGCGCAATATCTCCGCCCGAAAGCGCTTCTTTCAGGTCGTAGCGAGTCAGTAGCGAATCCCAAATCCCGCCTCTTAATTTTCTTTTGCGAAGCTCTAAGTAATCGTCGAGCCCTATTTCGTATGGGTGCTTTACATTATACTTATCGAATTTCTCCTCGATAAGGTATTTTCTGCCTGTCGAATCGGTAGTTACTTCGATGTAAAGGCTGTCGCTGGCATATTTTTTCCGGTTTCTTTCCAGTCCTACATCTTTTTTCAATGTGCTGTAATCTTCGCGTGGAAGCAAATAACTGCCGGAAACGGAGTCGGTTTGGGCCAGCAAATTGTTTATTTCATCCAGCGCCAATTCGGCAGTGCTAAGTGAAACAGGTATGCCCAAAAAATGGTAAGATGCCGATAAAGTTACTAAATTGAGGAAATATTTCCCGTAATACCTTTGTGCGGGTTGGTCGCCGATAAACTGCCAAGCCATTGCTGTATTGGCAGCCGCGAGGTAAACAAAAAAGATTACCAGCCTATTTTTTACACTGCTTTTCAATCATGCTCAATCATATATTACACAAAATATAAGGGCTTTTTTTTGCCCCGATAATGAGTATGCCGGTTATTTCCAATTACAAAACACCAAATAACGTAACAAACCTGTTTATAATGTAGCAGTGTACTCTATAAGCCTCCGGTAATAACATTTTTTTTTTGCAATATTAAAAGCATAATATTCCGTATCAATTTTTTTCCCCAC
>DAINRZ010000043.1:0-13194 GCA_036741575.1 Kapaibacterium sp. (SeqCode) | reverse complement strand
CTTTTCATCCTTCAATCCTAAAATCCTGAAAATCATGGTTCAGACAATTTATTCCCTGAGACGCACGCCGTGCGTCTCTACAATATGCAAATATATCATATACCATATAACGATAAACAAATATAAAAATTATAACATTATACATAATGCAAATATAATAAATAATATTTGCATATCCAAATAAAAATGAAAATATTTTTGGTATATTTAATATTTGTAACCGGTGTGTGTGGAAGCAAAAAACCTTCCGAAGAATGTATTTCGAATTATCCCCGGGGTTGATATCAAGTGGCCGCAGCAACCGGCGGCTTAAGCCGTCAGCTGCGGATATTTCTTTCGACATGGGAAACGATGGCCCCACAAAAATCATATAATTCTGATGGAAAATTTGTTTTTTTTATGTTTGCAGAGATGTGCAATATTGTTATAAACACTGAATTATGAATAAGAAAGAATTAATCGAAAAAATCATAGAATATAACGGCATATCAATCGGAGTAAAAACCGAGTATATCTTCTCGCCAAGCCAATACCCGTTTACCGGCGACTTCGAAGATGTGGCCGGCATAGTTGAACAGTGTGCCCTGCACGAAACTATTTACAATGTATATAAAGCTATTCTGCCGAAGAAGAAAGTAAAAGAAAACTATGAGAATAATGAAGGTGAATAAATGAAAAAAGAAATGATTAACGAATTGTTCGAAAAGTTTGAAAATGCCTGCTATATTTATGAAGGTATTGAATGCTGGAGCGCAAGAGATATGCAGGAAATACTCTCATATACTGATTAGCGCAACTTTCTGAAAGTCATTGAAAAAGATAGAATTTCTTGCGAGCATACCGGCGAATTGGTTTCAAACCATTTCGTTGACACCAACAAAATGATATTGCTAATATTATCCCCTAGCACCACCTTCACTTCAAAATTCATCATTCAGCATTATTACTTCATCTTCATTATTCAAACTTCAAAAGAAGGCTATCCCCCGCCAAAAAAAAGATTTACCCAACATTGGCAATGTATAGCCAACCGGGATTTATATATTAAATTTTATATTTATGTTGCTTGTTTATTATCAGCAATTTGTAAAATTAGCAAGCAATTACAAATGGCTCTTAAATTAGTACGAAAAGAAGGCGGCGGCGAAAGATTTTGCACAAATGGCGGGGTATATATAATAAAGGGCCGGCAATAAACTGCATTAGTGCGAATGCCGGTTGATCGATGATGTATTGCCCGGCATTCGAAATTACTTTTTGCAAAAAAAATCCGGACGTTGATTACAGCTTAACCTCGCCTGGCATTCCAATCTTTAATGAGCCGTCGTTTTTAACTTTAACCTTTATTGCATATACCATATTCACGCGCTCCTCCTTTGTCTGGATTATTTTAGGCGTAAATTCGGCTTTAGGAGAAATCCATATAATCGTGCCTTTAAGCTCCTTGTTTGATTGATTGTCATTGTCAATAAGTACTGTAACGTTGCTGCCGAGAATGACCGAAGGCAGCTGCGAACCGCTGACATATGCTTTCAGGGTCAGGTATCCCAGCCCTGCTATCTTATATAAAGGCTTGCCCTGAATGGCAATTTCGTGCCTGTCGGCATATTTGGCAAGTACTGTCCCCTGCAAAGGATTAACTAAAATGCTTCTGTTAATTCTGTCATTTATTTGGTCTATCTGTGTATCTATCGAATTCAACTCGCCTGCTATAGTTGGATTTTGGGCATTTACCTGGCTTATCTGCTTTTCGAGCGCCGAGAGCCTGCCGTTGATATCGTCGAGTTGTTTCTCGGTTGCTGCCTTGCCTGCGAGCAATTTTTCTATCCTTTGCCTGTCTTTTTCGGCAGTCAGTATCTGGTCTTTCAATACGTCTATCTGGGCATACAGGCTGGAATACTTCGTCCGGATAACATTCTTCTGAGCCATAAGTGTTTTCTTTTGCAGATAAAGCTGCATAGTATCAATCAATCCGACTGCCTTCCCCGAATCGATGATAGAGCCCTCTTCGATATCGAATTCGAGCAGCCTGCCCGACATTTCCGACGAAATGATAACCTCCTCGGCTTCGAAATTACCGTAAGCATCCGATTTGCCGTTATCATAGCTGCAGGCGGCAAGCACAATTAAGGGGCATATCAATAAAAATTGTATTTTCTTCACTTTTTTGTCCTTATATAATTTATCTGATTTTTTCTATTTCACCAAATATTACGAGCAGGTTTGCCTTTGCCTGCAACAGTTCGATTTTATGTATTTCGAGGTTAAGCTTTGCCAATGCCTCTGCATTCACCTCTGCAATATAGTCCGAAACAGTAATCACACCGTTATCCAACTGGTTCGATACGGCCAGGGCAATGTTTTTCCTGAGGCCAATAATATCCATATCCTTTTCTATCATGCTTTCATAATTATTAATTTCCCCTGCATACTGCCTGCCCTGAATTTTCAGTCCCAGGGTAAAAACAGACTCGGAGATGCCAATCATATCTTTTTTAACAGATAATATCTCTTTATCTCTTTGCTTTGTGCCCCATGGCCAAAAATCCCAGCTTGCCTGAACACCGACAATATAGTAAGCCTGGAAACCGGATTCAAACATATTCAGGCCGGGCCTTCCGTACATAGCCTGGCCGAAAGCCGAAACCTTAGGCATCCATTTAGCGTCGGCAAGCGCCGAATACTTATCTATCTGGCCGCCGGCAAGTGCAAATGTTTTGTACTCAGGCCTTGCTCCGGGCGCTGGTTCATTTTCCGGCATTCCGGGTTCGGGCAATGCCAGTTCTTCATTTTCATTAATAACGGTTCCGGTTAAATCGGCCAATACCCTGCATGCAGCCGATTTCCTTGCTTTTAATTTAATGATGCCCTGCTCGTTTTTCAGGATTTCGGCAGCAATAATGTCGGCAGTCAGTTGGAGTGCAGCGCCGCCGGCAACGGTTGCGTTTACTTTGTCGAGCTTGGCGCCAAGTGTCTGATTGAGCACTTCCAGAGACTTTATATTTTTATCTAAGATAAGTATTCCAAAATATGCTTCGTTCACTTGTTGCTTCAGGCCATACAACCGGGTGCTGATATTTTGCTGCGACACCCGGGTGTTCGCCAGTTCGAGCTCCTTGCTTGCTTCAATCGCACCGCCGTCCCATATAAGCTGGTTCACCGAGAGGCCGATTTTATACTGGTCATTTGTTGGCGCGGGTATCTCGGGCATCTTAAAACCGGGAATTTGTATGTTAAGATCGAGCTCTATCTTTGTCACATCAGACTGGTACTGGGCCTGGCCGATAAGCTTCATTTGCGGCAGGTACAAGGCATTGTAATTGTCGATAAGCAAAGCAGAAATATTTTGTTCGGCCCCGAACTGCTTTGCCAGCGGGTAATTAGCTTCCGAAAGCCTGTAACACTCTGCAAGTCCCGGATTTGCATATAAATCTAAACAGCCTGATAGAAATATTATGATGAAAGATATTTTTTTCATACTAATGCTTCCTGACAGAATTAATAAAATACTCAGGGATGATGTTCATTCTATCTTCGAGAAACCGGTTGTATTCATTCTCGGAGAAATTCATTTTGTGTTTGAATATGGGAGCGCCAATGAATGGAAATATGCAAAGAGAAATCATATTGATGATAATGTGCCTTGGATCGATATTAACAAAATTGCCTGCATTTATTTCGTGAGAAATTTTTTCGAACAATGGCTTCAGATTAAGGTTAATTACTTCATCAAAGATATTTGTAAGCCTCTCCGGATTGTGATTAATCTCGTGCAATACAAAAGCCGGCAGGTACCTGTTATCCAGCAATGCCCTTATATATCCCCGGATAAATTTCTTTATCAGTTCTTCGGCGCTTACATCATCCGAAATTACCGGCAGTATTTTGCTAAAAATCTTGCGGGCAGCATCGCGGAATACAGCTTCGAACAAATTATCCTTGCTTCTGTAATAATAGTGCAATAATGCTTTATTCATGCCTGCTTCGTTTGCAATTTCCTGCATCCTTGTGCCGAAAAAACCCCTTTGCGAAAAGATTTTCCTGGCTGCAGCCAGGATTTTCTCTTCCATTATATTATCCTTTTTCTCATTCATATAAATTTAGAATTTAACTAAATAATTTAACTAATTAATTTAACCAAATGGTTAATAATGCAAAATTATCAATTATTTTATTTATAATCCAAATTTTTTTTTATTTTCATTTATTTTTTTCAGGAGAAAAATGAATATAATCGATGGAAGATATGTAAGCAACGGCGAAAAAAACGTTTATTTAAAGGTACTTGGGCTGGGCGATCCGCCTGTGGTTATCGAACCCGGGCTGGGCAGCCTCTCGTGCGAATGGGATTCGCTCCAGAATGAACTTTCCAGGCATACTACTGTAATTACTTATGACAGGCCCGGTTACGGCGAAAGCCCAAAAAGCTCTAATCCCCGGACAGCCCGGCAGGCAGCCGCCGATTTATTCAATATATTGCGCAACTCGGGCGTGCCGGGGCCGTATATTCTCGTTGGCAATTCATTAGGCGGTTTGTATTGCCAGTGGTTTGCCAATATGTTTCCACGCGAAGTAGCCGGTATTGTATTTGCCGATTCCGTGACAAAACACGACGGTGAATTCGACAAACTCGTCGCTCCGGTATTCCATGAGCGGGCATCGATGAAATCGAGAATGGCCAATATTGCAAAAATACTGGAATTGGAAGGCGAAGAATTCGACAGTTATATTAATGGCATGCTGAGCAGCCTTTATTCAGGATTCCCTAAAGAATTGGCTGATAAATTTATACTTTACCAGTCTGATAAAAAATTCTACCGGGTATTGTTGGATGAATACGATGGCATGCTGCAAAGCCTGGATTTACCGGAATCAGCACAAAGGCCCAATTTCCCGGTAAAAGTCCTGAACAGGGATTACGAGGTAATGGCTAATATTTCTAAGCAAATAGGTATCCCCGATGAAGAAGCAAGGGCAGTGGAGGACCTGTGGATGAGAAACAACAGGACTTTGCTCGAGTTTGCCGGCCCATCCGAGTTTGTTATCGTCAGAGGCAGCAACCATGCTATTCATTTATCCAGGCCCGACCTTCTGCTCGAAACTATTGTCAATTTTATTAAAGAATTAAAGAACTTATAATATCGGGTGAAATTATGAAAATTAACGGGCACAATAAAGCCATTTCAATAATTGTATTACTAATCTCCACATTAGTTCTGATTAGTTGTTCGGAAGAGAAAAAACCTGCACCTCAGCATAAAGCAACCGATTCGGGCAATGCCATATCCATGAAAGCCGATCCCGTAAGCAATTCATTTGCAGATCACAGAAACAAAACGCTTAACACTTCTCCGACGGAACTGGGAATCTCTATAGCAGACGAAAAGAATAAAGTTTATGGGGTTGTTATGGAAATAAACATCCAGGGCGCCGTGCACTCGGTTTATGCTTTCGAAAACGGCGATGCCGGACTGTTTATTGGGACGGGAGACGGAATAACGGATAAAACGAAAGACCCTTCGGTAGCAAAAGCTGCAAAGGCTTTCTTAAAAACAGGCAGGAATTATCTGGATATTGCCAAAAAAGCCACTAAAACTCCGGTGCCCGAAAAGGAAATTGTTAAATTCTACCTGCTGACGAATAAAGGAATTTATTCTGGCACCGAAGTCTCATTAAACATCGAAAATAACAATTCAAAATGGACTTCGCTTTACGACAGGGGGTCCGACCTGCTGGCCGAATTCCTTAAGAAAAATCCCGGGAAATTATAAGCAAACTATATGTGCGGAAGATTTGCTTTATCGGTTCAAACAGATTCAATCGAGAAACTCGACCCTGGATTTGTTGCCGATGTTGAATTATCGTTACGGTATAATATTGCTCCCTCGCAGAATATTGCCGTTGCCGTTAACGACGGGAAAAACAAAATATCCTTTGCACGCTGGGGATTAATACCTTCGTGGGCAAAGGATGATTCAATCGGGTATAAAATGATTAATGCCCGTGCCGAAACCCTGATGGAAAAACCATCGTTCAGTAAATCGTTGAAAACCAAAAGGTGCCTGATTTTTGCGGATGCTTTTTATGAATGGAAAAAATCCGGCGACGGCAAAAGAAAAATCCCTTACCTGATAAAGATGAAATCATCCGAACCGTTCACATTTGCAGGTTTATGGGACAAATGGATTAATCCCGAAGGTGGTGATACGGTGGTATCGGCAGTAATTATTACCACTGAGCCTAACGGACTCATGAAAGAGATACACAACCGGATGCCGGCAATCCTGGGCCGCCACGACAGGGCAAAATGGCTGTCCGGCGAATACAAGCCCGAAGAGCTTGTCACTTTGCTAAAGCCTTACCCTGCCGAACAAATGGAAGCCTACGAAGTTTCCACTTTGGTCAACAGCCCGGTTAATGATTTCCCTGAATGCCTCGATCCGCTGTAAGTGTTATTTAGCAATAATTACTTTTTTATTTAAAACCTGCCGTCCGTCGAGAGTAAACCGCAGGAAATAAATACCTTCGGGGTATTTGTCGCTGTTTACAATAATGCTTTTCGCTTCGCCGGGCTCCAGGTAACCCGAGAATATATTCCTGATTTTCACGCCCAGGAGGTTTACAAGTTCACACTGGTATTCGCCGCCTGCAATCGGAGAGAATGATACATTGAAATATTCCGGCGACGGATTTGGATAAACAGATGCATCGACTGCTGTGGGATGATTTGATGATTCATCATCCCCGGCGGAAAGTATAGTTTCGAAACCGGCAACTTTGTATAAATTACCGCCAAAATCAGTCAGCCAGATATTTTTGTCCCTGGTATCGTAATCGATGCCCCTGGCGTTAATAATGCCGTTATACCCGGTCAGTTCAAGAGTATCAAATGGTACGGACAGGTTATTTTTGTCTATCCTTATTGCAATGGCTTCTGTAAGCGCCTGCCCGGAAACCGGGAAATATGTACACACCTGGTAAACATAATTACTGCCGTCGTAGCATAAGCCCCTTGGCCCGTAACTGAGATTATAGGGATTTGGGACTTCCTGCAAAACATTGCCTGTCAGAGGATCTACAATCCACAGCAGGCGCCTGTATAAGACATCTACTTTATCGCGGTCGCCGACAATCAGCTTGCCGTCCACAAGTTCCAGGCCTATTGGGTATGCTTTGCCGGGAGACGCAAATTCGCGGATTTTTTGGCCGTCGGCTGTTATTGTAATAATTTTACCGCCTCCGCCATCGCTAACGTTCATTTTATGAATGTAAATAATATCTTTTTCTTTATCGTATGCCAGGTCGGTGAAAAGGCTGTCTCCTTCGAGCGTTATTACCTGCTCCAGTTCGAAAGTTTCGCTATTCAGTTTATAGAGTTTGTTACCGTAAAAACTCGTGGTATATAAAGAATTTTTACCGTTCCAGGCAATCCCGTACGGTACAAAAGTTACGCCGTTAAGTTTAAGTATGGAGCCCTTTTCTTTCATCTGAATAGTAAATATATTCGATACCAATACGTTTTTGGTTCCCGTTTCTTTGACTCTTATGCGGGCAACCGTGGTGGGCCTCGAGGGAACATTCCAATATAAAGAGCCCGAAGTTATACCCGACGTGATATTATGCCACGATTCTCCGTTATCCGTTGAATAATCTATTTCGGCAGGCTCTTTGAAACCATACCATCTTATAACCTGGTTTGTACCCGAAACGAACATTTCGCCGCCGGCAGGCGTAATAAGCGCCGGCTCGGTAATTGGCTCGGCAGGGGCGTCGATTTCCCACATAGACCGTCCGTGCGTAGCAATCCTGAGGGCTAAATCTGGGAATTCCACATAGTTTTCACGGAATGCTATATCGAGCACAGGGCTGCGGGGCAATCCCCGCCCGTAAGGATACCAGGTAGCCCCGTCGTTGAACGAAGCAAAGACCCCTATATCGGTTGCAATAAAAAGATAAGCCTCATTGACAGGATGGATGGCTATAGCATTCACCGGCACGTCGGGCAGGTTCGAGCCGATATTTTTCCACGTGGCCCCGGCGTCGCTAGTTTTATAAACATTCATTGCACCATAGCCCGAAAGGGTTACATAAGCAGTAGCTTCTTTGTGAGGCGAACACTCGATATCGGTTATGAATCTTTTCACAAGGCCGTTATCGGATACCTCGGCAAATTTGCCGCCGGCGTCCTTCGAAACAAATAATTCCCCTGCATCGTTGCCGGCATATAATATTTCCGAGTTAATCCTATCGACGGCAATAGCAGTAAACCTTGCCGTTGCTTCCTTTGATAATTTACCGAGCGATATCCATGTACTACCTTTGTTGAAACTTTGGTATAAATTCGACCTGCCGTGGTAAAAAACATCGGTATAAGTCGGGTCGTTAATAAATGGCGAATTCCAAAGCCCTTGGTCGCTGCCTGGGATTCCGGTTACTATTGATTTATACTCATTTGTTTTCAGGTTTCGTTTCCACATGCCTCCGTAATATACTTCGCCATAAACGACAGACGGATCGTCTTTGTCGATAAAACATCTGAATCCGTCGCCTCCGGCTATGCTGGACCATGATTTTGGGTTTTGGTGATTACCGAGTGTTCCGTTGTCCTGTGTGCCGCCAAAATTTCTGTTCTCGGCAAAGTTATCGACAGCCATGGCATAAAACTGAGTAACCTCGAGCCCGTTATTAACTGCAAACCAGCTGGAACCACCGTTTGTCGTTTTAAAAATTCCGCCGTCGTTGCCTGCATACATAACGGCATTATTAAACGGGCTGTATGCAAGGCAATGCTGATCGACATGTACATTGCCGCCCTGGTAACCATAAGTGATATTTGTGAACTTGCTGCCGTTATTAGTCTTAAAAATATCTATGCCGCCTGCCATCACAAAGTCTGGTGCAGTTGGGTGGACGGCAATGTAATTATCATAGAAGCCCTGGCCATTGAAGAATTAAGAAGTACCTTTAAAACTCAATGCCCATGCTTTACCGCCGTCAGCGGATTTATAAATATGAGCTTCATCGCCAACAGGCATCAAAGCATATAATATCAATGGATTCGATGGGGCTGCCTGAACGGAAATCCTGTTAATTCCTTCGGTTGGCAGGCCGTTGCTTCTGCGTTCCCATGTAAAACCGCCATCGGGAGTATAATAAACCCCGGAAGCATTAACAGCTATATATACCTGGTTTTCGTCGTTGGGATTGATGGAAACATCTGTAATATTGGCATCATACATTTTTTGCCACGTTGCGCCTGCATCGTTAGAGCGGTAAAATCCCTTGCTCTGCTGAACCGTACCTGCATAGATCAAGTTCGAGTTTTTGGGGTGAACGTAAACCTTTGAGAAAGCCCCGACATTTGTCAGGCCCATATTCCTCCATGTTACGCCGCCGTCGGTAGATTTATAAATTCCGTTGCCGAGATAGATGTTGCCGCCGCCGATTACTGCTTCGCCGGTGCCGGCATACAAAATATCGGGATTATTATTATCTATATCAATCGAGCCGAATGCAATCGAATTTTCGTAATCGAAAATAGGTTTCCAGCTGTCCCCGCCGTCGGTTGTCTTCCATATTCCGCCGGCAGCCGCAGCTGCAAAAACCACTCCATCCTGAGAGGGGTGGTGTACAATGGATTTTATCCTGCCGCCCGTGCTGAAAGGGCCTATGGGGCGCCATTCCGGCTGCAGGGCCTGGGCCATGGCATAATCATTTTTGTTGTAAATCATTTTGTTCAGCTGGTCGTTTGCCTCGGCATACTTACCCTCGGGAATTTCTTTATTGGGAAATGCCCTCTGGTAATTAAAGTATTTCATCCTTTCGAGCGGTTTTATAACCCTGCCGTTTTCCCCCTGCCCGGGCTCGGTTGCCTGCCCAAATCCCGCGGCGGCGGCAATAATAATCAACAAGCTCAGTAAATATTTCATCTTTCTCCTGATATATATTATTCTTTTATTTGCTAATTAACACAAAACATTTAAAAATGTTACGTTTAAAACTAAAAAATCTTTTTGCAAGCCAAATTCACATATTTTGATATAATTTTGCTTCATTGGAATTAATAAAATAACAAAAAGTTATGAAAGAAAGAATCGATATAAATCCGGTTTTTACGATAATATTGCTATTGGCATTCATCCTGCTTGTAAAAATCGGGTCGGCAGAGGTTCAGCCATGGGACGAAGGCCTTTATGCCATCAGGGCGCAAAGCATTCTGTATCACGATGATGCTTGCTTCGACCAAAGCGCTTATTCCCCTGGAGGGCTTTATTCGGGCACTTACCCGCCACTGACGGTGTGGGCTGTTGCCGCTGCCATGGCAGTTTTCGGCGAAAGCGAATTTTCACTGAGATTATTTTCAGCATTATGTTCTCTGGCTTCGTTGGTCCTGATTTCTCTAATAGCCAAAAGAATTGCCGCCGGCGATAATTGGATTGCAGCGCCTGTCATTTTGTTCGTTTCCCTGGCATGGAACACATATTCCAGGCAGGGTATGACCGATGTGCCGCTCGTCTTCTTTTTCCTGGTTTGTTTCTATTCTGTTGTCAGGGGAATGGAATCGGATTCAAAGAAGGAAATTTTTCTATGGGCATTAGTGTTTATGCTGGGATTTTCGGGGGCTCTGCTCACCAAAATCGTAAAGTCTTTACTCCCTCTTTTGTTCCTGGTATTGCTTTTTGCAAATAAGGGCTACCTGCGGCAAAAGCTTTTATTTTCGGCAATGGGCTTTGCGGGTTTATTAATCGGCTCGTCATGGTACTTCTTCATGGCCCTGTGGCACGGGGCCGATTTCGCGGGCGCCCTGCTTGTTCCACATATTTATACTGTGGTAGAGGGCAACACAAAAGGCCTTGGTATTCTGTATTATCTGAACCAGATAATTATTTCGAATCCGCTATTTTTATTCACCGTTGCTTTTGTGGTAATAGCAGCTTTTAATATGAAATGGCGCATATTTAGAAACGATGCCCGTGATTTTATTTATTTGTCCTGTATCTTTTGGTTTGCAGGCGTGTTCCTTGTGTTTTCTGTGTCGGCAACTAAACTATATCATTATACTGTTTATTTATTGCCGTCGCTGTCTATACTTTCTGTAGTTTACCACGAAAAGCATGAGGAGTTTTTTTCTAAGCCAAAACTATTGCTAATTCTTTATTTTTTACTATTACCGGCCCTGGCTTGGTCAATGTCTCCTTCGCTAAGGATAGAATTAAAGTCGGTTCTGGCCGGAGGCTTTTCGCCACAGGTAATAATTTTTATGCTTGTTACCGGAGCAGCAGTATTAGTACCCTTGGCTTTCAATCCAGATAATTCCAAAAGATTGAAGCAGGCCGTTCAAACAAAACTGCCATTAGTTATACTTGCTGCACTATTTTTCAGGATTGTATTATTCAATGCATTGCCCGGGCAGGGTTTTTCGGGCGGAGCCAAAGCTTTGTCGGTCAGCATATCTAAATTTCAATCGGATAGATTCATTTATGTATATCATAGTTTTACCCCAGCCGATTCACTCAATCCGCAGCTTGCATGGTATTCCGGCGATTATATCAGGGGGTGGACAGGCGAAAAAGGCTATATTCCAATTGGGCTGAATAAAAATACTTTTGATTTGAAAAGTTTAAGAATAATAGATAATTATCCCGAATATCCTTTAATTTATTATATTTCTGACGATAAAAAATTAACGGCAAAGGTAATCAGGGATATAATGGAAACGAGGAATCCGGTTAGGAAAGAGAAAAATTATGTTTTGTTCGGAATAAAAAGATACGACAGGAACAAAGGAATAACAATTTAATGAATTAATTTTTGGGTGATGATATGGAAAGAATTGAACTGGAAAGGTTTCTCAGGAAAATCACGCTGTTTGCGGAGCTTAGCAATGACGAGCTGAAAATGGTAGCCGGCAAGGCCACTGTTCGCAACTATTACACCGACAGCAATTTGTTCGAGCAGAACACCGAAAGAAAAAACTTGTTTATAGTATATTCTGGCAAAGTAGAACTATATAAGCAAAGCGTTTACGGCGAGCATAAAACTATAGGTTATTTTACAGCCTACGACTTTATAGGCGAAGGGGCGCTTATGGACAGCTATCCCCATTCCACTACCGCCAGAGCGGTTGCCGATTCTGTTGTAGTGCTGTTTTCGCGCGACGGCTTCCATTCACTAATGAATGACAATCCGCTATTGTCGGCAAAAATACTTTCGCAAGTGTCGAGAGTGATATCCAGAAGGATGCGCCAGACTTCCAACCAGGTAGTAAATGCCGCTGCCCAGTATATCTCCGGAAGGACACGTATGGAGCACGACCTGCTTGGCGAACGGGAAGTGCCATATGAATTCTATTACGGCATTCAAACACTCAGGGCACAGGAGAACTTCAATATAAGCGGGATTTCGATTAGCCATTTTCCCGATTTGCTTATTGCCCTTGCACAGGTAAAAATGGCTGCTGCAAAAGCAAATAATGCCGTCGGCATTCTCGACACGGAACTATGCGGCTTTATCTGCCAGGCATGCGAAGCCGTTATCAATGGCAAACTTCATACCCACTTCGTCGTAGATATGATCCAGGGGGGCGCCGGCACATCGACAAATATGAACGCTAACGAAGTCATTGCAAACAAAGCCCTCGAGATTATGGGCCACGAAAAAGGAGCTTATGAATACTGCCACCCGAACAACCACGTCAACCTGTCGCAATCTACTAACGACGCCTATCCCACTGCACTCAAAATAGCTTTTGTTTATAGCAATCAAAAGCTCATTGCGGTACTCAACGAATTGATAAAATCTTTCAAGAAGAAATCAAGGGAATTTTCGGGAATAATTAAAATGGGCAGGACACAGCTTCAGGATGCCGTGCCTATGACGCTAGGGCAGGAATTCGGCGCCTATGCTGCAACACTCGAAGAAGAAGCCGACAGGCTGGCAGAAAATGCCAAGCTATTCCATACGATTAATATGGGCGGCACTGCAATTGGAACAGGCTTGAATGCTGTTCCGGGTTACGCAGATAAGGTTACTCAGTTCCTGTCTGAAATTACCGGCCTGCCGCTGCGCCTTGCCAAAAACCTGATAGAAGAAACCCAGGACACCGGGGCTTTTGTTATGTATTCCTCGGCAGTGAAAAGGCTGGCTGTTAAATTATCAAAAATCTGCAACGACCTGAGGCTGCTTAGCTCGGGG
>DAINRZ010000042.1:0-13271 GCA_036741575.1 Kapaibacterium sp. (SeqCode) | reverse complement strand
ATCGCGTTTTTTCGGGCAAAAATGGCTAAATAATATGTTAGGCGAGGCTAATAATCTATTAGGGATACTGATATGGATAAAATAAATTCAATGGATGTGTTGGCTACTGCCAGCTACAATTCCAGCCAGTTGCCGATGATAATCCTACCCATATCTGTCATAATCGATTCGGGATGGAACTGCAGCCCCCGCACCCTGTATTTCCTGTGTGCAATGGACATTATTACGCCGTGCTTATCGACTGATGTCACTTCAATTTCATCAGGAATCAGAGATGAGTCGAGAGCCCAGGAGTGGTACCTGCCGGCAGAGAATATGCCGTGCATCCCCCCGAAAAGCGGGTCCCCGGCAATAATCGTAATCTCCGACTTAATCCCGTGCATAGGGAAATCCAGCTTCTTCAGCTTGAACCCGAAGAACTCGCCTATAGCCTGGCAGCCAAGGCATACACCTAAAATATCCTTCGATTTATGAAACTTTTCAATAATATTCATCATATTAGGGTAATATGCAGGCAGTTCGGGCCCTGGCGAGAGCAAGATTTTGGAGTAACGGGCACACATTGCAGGGTACGCTTCCGCAGTATTTGCGACTACCGCCTGCGCGCCGCATTCGCGCAGCAGCCCGACGAGATTATATGTGAACGAATCGTCGTTGTCGATTAATAATATATTTTTTTTCATTAAATTCACTTTATGATTTATGACAAACAAAATAGTAAACAATATATGAATGAATTGGGCGCCGAAAAAACTCCTTTTTTATTCATCATCAGCTTCGACTGCGAAAGGAATTATATCCTACCGCTGCCTCAGGCAGATTCAGAAGGAATTCTCTATAAAACCCCGGATTATTCCAATTCAATTAATAATAAAAAAGCAGTAGAATTCAGGTTCGAAGCAATACCTGTAGATTTCGGCAGGTATTCAGAGGGATTCGATTTAGTGATGGGAAACCTGCTTTATGGCAACACGTACCTGCTTAACCTGACTTATCCATCGGAGATTATCTCCGGCCTGCCTCTGGAAGAGATATACAATACAAGCGAAGCCAGGTACAAACTGCTGGCGGGTGATTTCACGTGTTTCTCGCCAGAGACATTTGTCAGGATTGAAAACGGCATGATATATTCCAATCCAATGAAGGGTACAATAGATGCAGCCATTCCGGGTGCTGTGGATATTCTGCTTTCGGATGAAAAGGAAACGGCGGAACATAATACTATTGTCGATTTGATTAGAAACGACCTTGGAATAGTATCGCAGGACGTTCGGGTTCTCAGGTACAGGTATGCCGATTATATCAGGACTAATAATAAAGATTTGATACAAATCAGCTCCGAAATATGCGGCAGGCTTCCTGCTGATTATTACAACTATTTAGGAGATTTAATTTTCGCACTATTACCGGCCGGCTCGGTAACAGGTGCACCCAAGAAAAAAACAGTCGAAATAATAATTGAAGCCGAAAAATACGACAGAGGCTATTACACAGGGATATTCGGTATTTTCGACGGCAGCAAACTCGACAGCGCCGTTATGATAAGGTTTATCGAGAGCCTGGGAGGCAGGCTATGGTTTAAGAGCGGCGGCGGCATAACGGCTAGGAGTGATAAGAACAAGGAATACCAGGAACTAATCGATAAAATCTATGTGCCGCTTCTTTGAAACTATACAGGTAAACAAATCCCTGCCGCTCAAAATCGAGCTGCATGACAGTCGGATGAACAGGACAAGGAAGGAACTGCTCGGTTTAAGCGATAGAATTGGCTTAGCGGGGTATATTGCCCCGCCGCCAGAGCTATCCGCCTATCCTAAATTGAAATGCAGGGTCATATATTCAGCCGGTATCGAATCTGTTGAATATGAGCCATATATTCAAAAGCAGGCCTGCATTCTAAAAATCGTTCATGCAAAAGATTTCGAATATGATTACAAATATCTTGACAGGGCTGCAATTAACAGATTAAAGGAGGATGCACCCGGGGGCGCCGAAATACTGATAGTCAGGGACGGCCTACTTACTGATACATCCATTCATAATATTGCTTTGTATGACGGTAACAGATGGCTTACCCCCCGCACACCGCTGCTTTGCGGTATTCAAAGGGAATATTTGCTTGGTTGCGGCGTCATTACTACAAAAGATATTCATTTTGAAGATTTGGGTAATTACACAAAAATCAGGCTGTTCAATGCAATGAACTCATGGGAAGAATGTATTGAATTATCAACAGAATATATTATTTGAAGTTTTAGGATTCAATACCATTTACGCCATTTCATATACATGAGCATCGACATCGAAATTACGAACATAAAGCCGCTGATAAACATGAAACCGTATTCGTATTCGAGCAGTGGCATATACCCGAAGTTCATGCCGTAGAAACCGGTAATAAAATTGAGAGGGAGAAAAATCGAAGAGAAAATCGTCAATGTCCTCATTATTTTTTCCATCTTTTCATTGACGTTGGCCCTATAGATTTCCATGAGTTCGGTATTCCAGCGCCGCAGGTCGGCAAGGGTTTCTTTAAGGTCCTTCACCCGCCGGATGATAGACTCCTTTAGCGACCTCTGGTCGGGCATCCCGAGCAGGTGCGATTCCTCGGCAATAAGAATATCGTTAATATTATCCAGTTCGATGAGGTATTCCCTGAATGGCAGCAGTTGTTTCCTTAGGTTGAGTATCCTGTTAAGAGTCCTTTTCGAATATCTCGACAGCAATTCCTCTTCGGTTTTTTCGTGCAGGTCGGTGAATATGGTAAAGAAATCGAAGTATTTATCGACAATGCAAAGTTTCAGCATCTTGTAGAACAAATACCCGGTGCTTTTGCCCAGGGCATTGCTTTTGCCGTTTAGGATTCTTTCCCGGATATTCTCAAAAAGCCCGAAGCCTTTTTCTTCGATGGTAATAATAAAGTCGCCTCCTATAATAAAGCTGATGTTCTCGTCGCGTATCTCAGCGCGCGACGAGCTATCCAGCTTGACGAGGAACTTAACAAAGAAAACGTCGCCCGAAGTCTCGTGTTTTTCGAATCTTGATTTGTCTATTATATCCCGAAGTATGAATTCAGGTACTCCGAAACGTGAAAATACCTCGGTAATACCATTTATATCTACTATATTGTTAAAATGAACCCATGTTTTCATCCCGCTGCGCATTTTTTTCAGCAGATCGCCTATGGTTACACCATCAAATGAAATTACTTCAACACCGTCGAACTGGGTAATATTTATAGTAAAATTAATTTCCAATAACAACTCCGAAAACAATAAATTGATTAATTTCAAATCTAATACAATTGTCTGTTAAATAAAATTGGAAAAAGTAATCGGACTAATTAATGAAAAAATTGATAAGCATCATAATAATAACATATATAGCAATTCAAGCCTTTGCGTTTGCTGCTGATTACAACTTCGGGCCGAAGGAGCTGCGCAGGCATGTCGAATTCCTTGCATCGGACAGAATGAAGGGCAGGAAGCCCGGAACTGCCGAAGATAAAAAATCTGCTAAATACATAAAAGAAATCATGAAATCGGCCGGCCTGGAGTTGTTATTCGACGGAGGATTTCAGCCTTTCAGGGTAGTAACAGGTCTCGAAGCCGGGAAATCAAACATGCTGAAGGTCGGCTCACTCAACGCCAAATTAGGCAGGGATTTCATGCCGGCGGCTTTTTCTGCCGATACCACTTTTTCGGGCAACCTGGTTTTTGCAGGTTATGGCCTCGACATAAAGACAGATCTGATTAAATGGAATGATTACGAAAACATAGATGTAACCGGTAAATGGGTAATGGTAATAAAAGGCTCGCCCAAATCGAATAATAAGAACGTAAGGTTCGACGATTATTCCTCAAATAGGGCAAAAGCTCTTTTGGCAAAAGATAAAAAGGCTGCCGGAATAATATTCGTTGCCTCAGCCATGAATGACAAAACTGACAAACTGCCGCTCCTAACGTTCGAAGACGGCAAATCGTCGGTGGGAATACCTGCAATACATGTAACCAGGGCATATGCCGATAAGATATTGAAATCAAAAGGCATGACGATCGAAAGTATAGGGTCAGTAATTAATGACAGCCTGAAATTTGTAAAATTCACTTTTGATGATAAGATTGATGCGGTAACACAAGTAGTTAGAATTGATGGCGAAACCCGTAATGTGGCTGGTATTATCGGGGGAACAGACCCAAAGTTGAAAGATGAATACATTGTTATCGGGGCTCATTATGACCATCTTGGTATGGGAGGTGCAGGCTCCGGTTCGCGTATGCCCGATACTTCGGCAGTGCACAACGGAGCCGACGACAATGCTTCCGGCAGTGCGGCCATGCTCGAATTAGTCAGGTATTTTGGAAAGCATCCCGTTAAACGCAGCCTGGTTTTTGTGGCTTTTGGGGCAGAGGAAATGGGTGCGCTTGGCTCTAAGTGGTTTACCGATAACCCGCCTGTCGATATCAGGAAGATTAAATTCATGTTCAATTTCGATATGATAGGAAGGATTGATTCAGTCGATAAGGTGTTGACCCTGACTGGTACCGGCACAGGCCAGGGATTGGACTCACTTCTGAAATTACTTGAAAACGGTTCCGGGCTAAGCCTTACCATGCTGCCCGAAGGAGCAGGGCCATCGGATCATTCGCCTTTTTATGCCAAAGATATTCCAGTACTAAATTTCTTTGGCAAGGCACATATGGACTATCACACACCTTTCGATGATTCGGAGAAAATATATTTCGGCGGTTTGCAGTTAATCACTGCATTTGCAGCAACAGCAATAGAAAAAATTGCGGGGTTGCCAAATTCACTGGCATTCCGCGAATCGGGCCCCAAGACTGCTGCCACAGGCAACAGGGCCGGCCTGAAGACAACCTTGGGTATTATGCCGGACTTCTCTGCCAAAGATATAAAAGGCTTGAGAGTAGAAGTGGTTACACCCGGCAAACCGGCCTCGAGGGCGGGGATGCTTAAGGGTGATATTATTACCGCAATCGAAGGTAAGCCGGTTAACGATATTTATGATTATACACTGAGAATGAAGCAATTCCAGCCCGGCGACAGGATAAACATTGACATATTGCGTAACGGTAAGAAAGAGATAATTATAGTTGAATTGCTTTAGGCAATCAATTGCCCTTGCCGGGATAATACCTGTAATGTCCGATGATTTTCCAGTCGAACAGGCAGTCTTCCAGATTGTCGCCGCCTCCGATATTATGCACGATTTTATATCTTTCGCCGTCGGCTGACTTGATGTTTACAACAATTCCGATATGTGTAACCGCACCCCCTAAATTCCAGCAGACGATATCGCCGGGTTGGTAATCAGTTGGATTAGTTGTAATAGGCAATTCAGCGCCCTGGTTTCTGAAAAAAGCCATTAGGTTGAGTACACGCCTGTGGTCGATGTTAGTATCCGGCTTGCGGCTCCATTTCTTAGGATAAGAAGCTGGGTTCATCAGTTTATCGTTCCTGACCAATACCTGCAGGTCATGCCCTGTTTTCCGGTAGCTCCTGATTATTACGTCGGTACAAACGCCAAGGTGGGATGGAACATCGCCGCCGGGATATTTTATTTTGAAATATGACGGGTCGTAAGTTATATCAAATGTCGTCCGTTCGATTGCAGCTTCAACTAATGCCGTGAAAAACTTTTCCTCGGCAGAAAGGCCGGCTGCCGGTTCAGGTTTTTCAATAGCAATGCCTTTTTTATTTTCCTGTGCCGAGCAAGAGATACATGCTGCAATTATTAACGCAAGTAGAAGTAACTTTTGTTTCATTTTTCACATTATATTTGAACATTTACATTTATATAATCTACGAATGAAAGCAAGAATTTTCAGAAATTTGTAACTAAACTACAAAAATAGCTCCAGTTCCGGTACTATTATAAAATATTAATTGAAATTAACAATTATTATTATTAAATTAATGTGTATATCTAAGATAATGATATGAATAGTTGTTAAATAAAGTGTATGGAGATTAATAATGAAAAAATTCTACGGTTTTTCAATACTGTTATGGGGATTAATTTTCTTTGCCACGAGCCTCTACAGCGGTGTGCCAAGAGTATCCCTCGTCGAAGAATACACAGGTACCAGTTGTGGTGTTTGCGCATCTAAGAATCCTAAGTTAGTCCAGGACTTAACAGCCCTCGGCGATAAAGTAGTCCCATTAGTGATTCATGTTAGCCAAGGTGATCCGTTTTATGAGTATAAACCTTTAAATTCAAGCAGGGTGGGTCTTTATGTCAGTGGCAGCTATGGCATACCTGCAATGTACTGCAACGGCAAAAAAGAGAATCTGGAAGATGTTACAACTGCTGTCAACTCTTACCAGGGTACATCGCCATACGAAATCATTATAATCGAAAAAAGGGATGCATCGAAAATAACTGGATCTGTAATTGTTTATACTGATATAAATATAACGGGGAAAAAGCAACTTTTTCTTGCTGTAACTGAAAAGCATATCCATTATCCAAATGCAGGCTCGAACGGCGAAGAAGATTTCTACTGGGTGGCAAGGCATATTCTGCCCAGCCCCACACAGGGCGTTGGCCTGGCATTGAAAGCCAAGGAAAGCGCTACTGTTGGTATTGATATTGATATTGACCCCAAATGGGACCTTTCTCAAATAGAAGTCGTCGCTTTCATCCAGGATATGGACACAAAGGAAGTTGTGCAGGCTGCCAGGAAAACCAAAGAAGAAGACACCGACCCGGCAATAGCAATTCCATCGACAAAAGTGGATTTCGAAAAAGTATCGGATTTCAAGGAAATGGAATTCAAAGTTCAGAATACAGGCTTTATGCCTCTTGTTATCGAGAAACTAACAATCGAGAACGACGCCGATTATGCTTTCGAAGTTCTTACAAAAACGCCAGTCAGCATAAGCTATAAAATGGAAACATCCATTAAGGTCAGGTTCACTCCCAAACAAAATAAACCTTACAACTGCGGCCTTAAAATATCTTCGAATGCAGGCAACGGCAAATCGAAAAGCGTTACGCTTATCGGCACCGGCAGCGGCGTAGAAGTAAGGCCCGACCTTGCGTTTATGGACCAGACACTCGATTTTGGAACTGTATCAAAGGAAACTACAAAATCCGTAACAATAAAGAATACTGGTTTTGCAAATCTTATTATCGGTGAGATTTCTATCGAGGACGATTCCAAAGGCGCTTATTCGATAGTACCCAAGAATTATGACCCGATACCAAAAGGCGGCACTGCAGTAATAGATGTCAAATTCAAGCCGCGCAAGAATATAACATACTATGGCACACTACGTGTAGCATCGAATGCGCCGACGGCAAAAATGCTCGATATAGTTGGCGTCGGCCAGAATGTCATCGTCGAAGACCCCGAGATTTCCGTTAGCGAGACTGTCGTTGACTTCGGCGAGGTTTCCTCGACAAAGAACCTGGCGCTAACTGTTACTAATTCAGGCAAGGGCGACCTTCAAATTGAATCTTTCGACATACAGACCGACGGAAACGATGTTTTCAAGGTAGAATCACAGATACCCGGCCCTATTGCCGAAGGCGAGTCAGCAGATATCGAAATAAGCTTCAAACCACTTGGCAATGAGGAATACACAGCATTCCTTACTATTAACTCCAATGCTGTGGAAAGCCCTGCAAAAGTTATCACTTTAATGGGTATTGGCAAAAACATACAGGATGCAGCCGATATAACAATACTCGACAAACAGATTTCCTTTACAGGCAACACTCAGCAGGAAAAATTCATTACCATCTTAAATTCCGGTACCGGCAAGCTTGTCATTACCGGAGTTGCGATATTGAACAATCCCGAGGGTGCATTTGAATTAGTAGATTCGAAAATCGAGGATATTCAGCCCGGCAAGAGCGGTAAGATTTCCGTCAGGTTTGTGCCTAAGGATTACAAGGTTTATATTGCCGATTTGTATTTCAGGTCGAACACAGGCCCCGGAGGCTCGCTCGTTGACCACACAATCGCAATTAAAGCTGACCCAACTTCGGTTGCCGACCTTAAAGAAGACAACAGCATACTGAACGTTGAAGTTAATCCCAATCCGGTAGAGTCGAACAGTACTATGAACTACTTTATTGGTAACGGTTACGGAGGTGAGCTTACAATCAACCTTTATGACAACAACGGCGGCCTTGTTAGGACATTGTTCCAGGGCAATGCCGAGCCCGGCTCCGGTTTGATCCCGATTAATGTACAGGGCTTAGGTGCCGGCCAGTATTACATACTTGCCGTAATTCCCGGTTATAAAGCGGTACTGCCCGTTGTAATTATGAAGTAAATTATTGATATTTAACTCATTTTAACCTTCCGGTGGCTTAGAATCGCCGGAAGGTTTTTTTTATTTTTTAGCAACAAATGAAATTTTATTTTTGAAAGTTAAAATCTTTGTTGTGCAAAACTTAATTTGCACATTTTAGATTTTTATACTAACTTTGAAAAATATTTAACTGAGGCTAAAAAATATGATTGCAAATAAATTAAAACTATTTACAATGTTGGAAAAAAGCGTTGAACAGACGCTTTTTTTTTGCGCAAACCTTCATACCGAACACATAAATGAAAGCTAAACTAATACTTGAAGACGGAAGCGAATACACGGGCGTTTCCTTCGGCAGCGAGACACATGCCGCAGGCGAGCTTGTCTTTAACACCGCCATGACGGGTTACCCCGAAAGCCTGACCGATCCATCCTATAAAGGGCAGGCGCTTGTGCTGACCTATCCCCTTATTGGCAATTACGGGGTTCCGAAAATGGAATTTAAAGACGGTATGCCACTGAATTTTGAGTCGGACAGAGTGCATATCAGCGCCCTGATTGTATCGGACTACTCAGAGAAATACAATCACTGGAATGCTGCCAAAAGCCTGGGCGACTGGCTGAAGGAACAGGGCGTGCCGGCGCTTTGCGGTATAGATACCCGCGCCCTGACAAAGAAATTGCGAGAAAAGGGCACAATGCTCTGCAAAATCGTTTTCGACGGAGATAAGGATTTTTACGATCCTAATGCTGATAACCTTGTCGATATGGTCAGTACAAAGGAAGTACGAACATATGGCAGCGGCAGCAACAAAATAATCCTTGTGGACTGCGGGGTGAAGTATAATATAATCAGGTATTTACTGACGTTCGACACCTCAATTGTTAGAGTGCCTTGGGATTACGATTTTACCGCGGAAAAATATGACGGCCTTTTCATCTCTAACGGCCCGGGCGATCCTAAAATGTGTACTAGAACCATTAATCACCTGAAAAAATCATTCGAAATGAATACCCCCATATTCGGCATCTGCCTCGGTAACCAGTTAATGGCTCTGGCCGCAGGCGCCGATACCTACAAATTGAAATACGGGCATAGAAGCCACAACCAGCCTGTGCTTATGGCAGGCACCGACAAAGCCTATATCACATCCCAAAATCATGGTTTCGCTGTGGATGACAGTTCGCTTGGCGGAGACTGGGAGGTTTACTTCCGCAACCTGAACGATATGACAAACGAAGGGATTCGCCACAGGTCCAAGCCGTTTTTCTCGGTGCAGTTCCACCCCGAAGCAGCCGGCGGCCCTACCGACACGGCATTTTTATTTTCACAATTTATGGAAAATGTAAAAAAATGGAAAGAAAGATAAAAAAAGTACTGCTATTGGGGTCGGGCGCCCTGAAAATCGGCGAAGCAGGTGAATTCGATTATTCCGGTTCGCAGGCTCTCAAAGCCATCAAGGAGGAGGGAATCGAAACTGTGCTCGTCAATCCGAATATTGCAACAGTACAAACTTCTGAGACTATTGCCGATAAAATCTATTTCTTGCCAATTAATGCCTATTTCGTCGAGCAAATAATTAAGAAAGAACGCCCCGACGGTGTGCTGCTCTCGTTCGGCGGCCAGACAGCGTTAAATTGCGGTATAGAAATATACAAGAAAGGCCTACCGAAAAAATACAACTTCGAAATACTTGGCACCCCGGTCGAGGCAATAGAAAACACAGAAGACAGGGATTTATTTGTTAAAAAACTGGCTGAAATCGATGTAAAGACTCCGAGAAGTATAGCTGTAAATAATACGGAAGATGCCATGAATGCAGCGGAAACGCTCGGATTCCCGATAATAATTCGTGCGGCATATGCACTCGGAGGCTTAGGTTCGGGATTTTGTTCAAACGCCGGTGAACTGCGGAAGAATATTGAAAAAGCATTTGCTTATTCAAGCCAGGTATTGGTCGAAGAATCATTAAAAGGCTGGAAGGAAATAGAATACGAAGTAGTGAGGGACAAATACGATAACTGCATTACCGTATGCAATATGGAGAATTTCGACCCTCTTGGAATACATACCGGTGAAAGTATTGTCGTGGCTCCTTCGCAAACTTTAACGAACAGGGAATACCACAAGCTGCGAAACCTGTCGATAAAAATCGTCAGGCATTTGGGAATAATCGGCGAATGTAATGTTCAGTTCGCTTTAGATACAAAGTCGGAGGATTACCGGGTAATCGAAGTAAATGCACGCCTTTCGCGCTCGAGCGCACTTGCATCGAAAGCTACCGGATACCCGCTGGCATTCGTTGCCGCCAAACTGGGGCTGGGCTACGGCCTTCATGAACTGAAAAATTCCATTACTAAAACGACATCCACGCTATTCGAGCCGGCTCTCGATTACGTGGTATGCAAAATACCGCGCTGGGATCTTACGAAGTTTCGCGGGGTTTCGCGGCAAATTGGCAGCAGCATGAAAAGCGTGGGCGAAGTGATGGCAATAGGCAGGACATTCGAAGAAGCCCTGCAAAAGGGCCTGCGAATGATTGGCCAGGGCATGCACGGCCTTGTCGGCAATAAAGAAATAAATGTCGAAGATTGCAGGAAAGAGCTTTCCGAGCCGACAGACATGAGAATTTTCGTTATTGCTGAAGCAATGGAAAACGGTATGACTACCGAAGAAATATATAATCACACAAAGATCGACAGATGGTTCCTCGAAAAACTGAAAAACATTATCGACACAAGCCGCCTGCTGGCTTCGAAAAATTCATTGCAAGAAATTGATTGCGACACAATGCTGCACGCCAAGAAGCTGGGTTTCTCCGACTTCCAGGTGGCACGCCTGGCGCTCAAGGATGCAAGGCCTATGGACGACAGCATTATGACAGTCCGCCGATACAGGAAAAGTCTTGGGATTAATCCTGTTGTAAAGCAAATAGACACTCTGGCTGCAGAATACCCGGCTCAGACAAATTACCTTTACCTGACATATTCCGGTGCAGAAAACGATGTGGGATTTGCAGGCGACGGCAATTCCGTAGTTGTACTCGGTTCCGGAGCTTACAGGATAGGGAGTAGCGTGGAATTCGACTGGTGCAGCGTCAATTCTGTGAATACAATCAGGAAAGAAGGCTTGCGCTCAGTAATGATAAATTACAATCCCGAAACAGTAAGCACCGATTACGATATTTGCGACAGGCTTTACTTTGATGAACTTACGTTCGAAAGGGTGATGGATATTATCGAACTCGAAAACCCGCGCGGTGTGATAGTTTCGATGGGAGGCCAGATACCCAACAACCTGGCAATGCGCCTGTTCGGGCAAGGTGTAAGTATCTTAGGAACCTCGCCAGTATCGATTGATATGGCCGAGGACAGGCATAAGTTTTCCGGTATGCTCGACAAGCTCGAAATTGACCAGCCCGAATGGCAGGAACTGACAACCACTTCCGAAGTGGCGGAATTTGCCTCGAAAGTCGGATTCCCCGTACTCATCAGGCCCTCTTACGTACTTTCCGGCTCGGCTATGAACGTTGTTTCGAATGAAACAGAACTGGTTCGTTACTTAGAAATTGCTGCAAATGTTTCCAAACAATACCCTGTTGTAGTCACTAAGTTTTTTGAAGATACAAAAGAAATAGAAATGGATGCTGTTGCACGAAACGGTGAAATCCTGGCATACGCCATTTCCGAACATGTGGAGTTTGCAGGTGTCCATTCGGGCGATGCCACAATGCTTTTTCCCCCCCAGAAAGTTTATGTGGAAACGGCACGGCGAATTAAAAAGATTACCGGCAAAATAGCGAAAGAGCTGAATATATCGGGCCCGTTTAATATCCAGTTTCTTGCCAGGGATAACGATATTAAAGTAATAGAATGTAACCTGCGGGCTTCGCGCAGTTTCCCGTTTGTATCGAAAGTACTCAAAACTAATTTTATCGAGTTGGCAACAAAAATTATTCTTGGGCTGGAAGTGCAAAAACCTGATAAATCGATTTTCGATCTGGATTATATCGGTGTCAAGGCGCCTCAGTTCTCTTTTTCGCGCCTGCATCATGCCGATCCCGTACTCGGCGTGGAAATGGCATCCACCGGCGAAGTGGGATGCTTAGGCGATTCTTATTACGAAGCAATACTCTCGGCGATGATGTCGGTAGGTTACAAGATACCCGAAAAGCGGGTGCTTTTCAGCACAGGGCCTGTTCGCTCGAAGGTAGAGCTTGTCAACAGTATAAAAATGCTGATTGACAAGGGCTACGATGTCTATGCCACTGGCGGATCGCACGAATTCCTCCATAATGCCGGGGTGAATGCGCTCCGTGTTTACCGCGAAGGAGAAAGCGGCAGCCCCCAGGTGCTGCAGATGATAAGCGAGCGATATTTTGACCTGATTGTGAACATCCCTCGAGGACTGTCGTCCCATGAACTGGATAACGACTATATAATCCGCCGCAACGCCATCGATTACAACATCCCTCTAATTACAAATGCCAGGCTAGCGAGTGCATTTATCACTGCGTTCTGCAAAATCGGCATCGAAGACATTGCCATAAAAAGCTGGGGGGAGATGTAAGAGGGTATGTAGTTGCATCGCATTGACTCTCTATCATCGGATGAATAAATATATAACTATTTATTTAACAATGATTTACAACGAATAATCTGGATAAAACAAGCCAAATTCCTAAAGTAAAAACGCAAATTGCCGAAATATTGCAATTATTAAAACAACAGGCAATAATGATATTGCCGTTTTTCAAAAATTTGAAAGGTTTAATATGAGAAAATTGGTTTACACTCTTTCATTGGCAATGTTTGTAATGATTACCCTGATGGCATGCGGCGAAAAAGGAAATCCTAAGGAATACAACGACAAACTGATTGGAATACAAAACACTGTAATCAAAGAATTCCTTGAATTATCCAATACATTCGCTTCTAACGAAAAAGCAAAAATCGATGTCGCTTATCCAAAAGCTCTGAAAGTA
>DAINRZ010000041.1:0-13590 GCA_036741575.1 Kapaibacterium sp. (SeqCode) | reverse complement strand
GGTCAAAAAATGTAAATATTGATACTTCTCTATCCATAAAGGCACAAAAGGAGTACATGCTCGAGTATTTGGTAAAAATGGAAAGCGATTATCAGCCTATCGAAGCAAAGGATACAACCGGCAGAGTCCTTTTCAAGATTTATTATACACACTCAAACTTAATTGACAGGCTGCAACTGTTTCCTATTCTTGAGTTTATAATAATATTTATTATAATCTTTATTGGCTACCTGACTTTCAGCAATATACGCAAGAACCAGGAATCCAAGGTGTGGATAGGTATGGCTAAAGAAGCAGCTCACCAGCTTGGCACGCCGCTTTCGAGCCTGCTGGCATGGCTGGAAATAATACGCAATTCAAGAAAAGAACCTGAGTTTATCGACGAAATGACTCTCGAGATGGAAAACGACATAAACAGGTTGAGCGTGATTGCTACCAGGTTTTCTAAAATCGGCTCAATCCCTGATTTGTCGAGGGAGAATATACAGGAACAGATAAAGATGATTCTTGCATATTTCGAAAAAAGGCTGCCTCATGTGGGCAAGAAAATCAGCCTAAAAGTTGATATCGAACAGGAAGCATATGCTCTGATTAGCAAAGAGTTATTTGCATGGGTAATAGAAAACCTGCTGAAGAATGCAGTTGAGGCGATAGAATCAAAGGAAGGTTCCATTTCAATAAAAATGCATGTAATTCTGGAAAAGAAAATTCAGATAATCGTTAAAGACAGCGGCAAAGGAATGTCATCAAAACAACGCCGCCAGGCTTTCCATCCCGGATTTACAACCAAAAAGCGCGGGTGGGGCTTGGGCCTAAGCCTATCGAAGCGTATTATTGAGCAATACCATAGAGGAAAAATTTATATTAAGGAATCTTCGCCAGGCAAAGGCACCACATTTTATATTGAACTGCCCTACAGCAGCGGCGCTGCTAATTCACAGTAAACCAATTACTCCGCCGCCCAAGCAATAATCACCGTCATAGAAAATTGCAAACTGACCCGGAGCTATACCCTGGTCTTTTTGAGAGAGATGAACTAAAGCCTCACTATTATTACTCATTTGAACTTTGCAATCATATTTGTTAGGCCCGTGCCTGAGCTTGACATGCAGGTTCATTGAAACAGGTGCTGAAGGAATCCAGTTGATATTTCCGACTGTCAGTCTGTCACGCGGGACAGACACTAATTGATAATTATTCGATATATATATAATATTGCTTTCGATATCCTTGCCGGCAACATACCAGGGGCCTCCGCTTAGCCCTAAACCCTGACGCTGCCCTATGGTGTGGTACCAATAACCCTTGTGCCTGCCAAGTACTTTTCCGGTTTCATGTTCCACAATATCTCCAGGTTTTTCACCCAGGTGGAATTTAATAAAATCATTGTATTTGATTTTCCCTAAGAAACATATACCCTGACTGTCCTTGCGGTTTTTTGCAGGCAGGTCGAATTTTTCTGCCAAAGCCCTTACTTCGCTTTTCGTATATTTCCCTATTGGGAATAATACACGCGAAAGCTGCTGCTGGCTTAGGTATGTAAGGAAATAAGTCTGGTCTTTAACCGGATCGGGCGATTGTTTCAGGTAAAAAAAACCATTTATCTCTTCAATTTGGGCATAATGCCCGGATGCTACTTTATCGAATCCCTGTGGGATTTTATTCAGGAAAAGGCCGAATTTCACCATTTTATTGCACATTATGTCCGGGCTGGGAGTCCTGCCTTGCACCAACTCACTGATAGTGTACTCGACGACGGTATCAAGGTACTCCTGCTGCATATTCACAAGATTGAGCGGCACTCCGAGCTTATCGCACAGGTTTCTGGCAAAAGTAATATCTTCTTCCCAGGGGCATTCGCCAAGAAAAGCCAATTCGTCCTCGAGCCAGATTTTCAGGTAAAAGGCTTCGACGTCATGACCTTCTTTTTTCAGGAGAGTCAGGGCCAGTGAACTGTCGACACCGCCGGAAAGTAATACTGCTATCTTCATAGGTTAATAATTAGACTCATCCCTCCACACGGCAATTTTCCATGGAAGCGATACAGAATCCCGCTTCATTGTTAAAACAACCCTGCCCTGCACTGTAACTATATCGCTGGGATTAAAAACTATAGTGAGTGTGAAGCCCCTGGATATATCCTGGATAAGTGAATCCCCAGCAGAAATAATCACATCATTCCAAATCAGGTCGAGGCTTTGTGCCGCCCTGAAAAGCCCGTTAGTAGTAATCATGTCTTCGTTCCTGCCCCAGTTGTTATCTATACCTTTGTCGTAGTTCCTGTACGAAAACACGAAATTGTCGTCGAGCAGTTTCCCATACATCATTGTATCCTTGAACTGGTATGCAAGCCTGAAATTATCGAAAACGCCCTGAATGGTTGTCTGGTCGCTAAATAGTGGCTTTTCATTTTTCAGGTTGGCCAGTTCGGGAGCGAAAGGATTTGTGCAGGAAAACACTATAATCCCGGTTAACAGTAAAAAGTACAATATATTTATATTTTTTAATTTCACTTAGTTTATCATATTTCCTTTTAATATACTCCATGAATCGGCAGTATCAGCCTGAGACTTAATATCCTGCCACCTATAGATGCTCCACAATCCGTTTTTCTGGGGAATCATGGTAAGTTGCATTGTTCCCGAATACTCGCTGCCGATGCTGTTATCGATGAAATTAATCTTAATATAATACTCGTAGGAGACAACTACTGAATCGGGCTGCGACACCCCGAAGCGCTCGTTTTTCAGCACGATAAGGGGATTGACATCCGCCGGCATTTTCGATTTTAATGAATTGAAATATTTTTTTTCGTTATCGATACCCCAATTCTCAAATATACCTGGAAATAGAGTATTACCCTCAACAGATGGCTGAAAAATAAATTTCACATTTGTAGAATCGACAGTACTGCCCGAAAGGCATAACAGGTAATTGTCAATATTCTTTTCGCCGATTGCATTTTTCAGGTTCGAAACGACAACCGACGGCTGGGTGGGCGGTTGGAACGACGACCTGCCGGTATCTGGTTCTTCGGGATTTCTTGTGTTGAAAATATCGCACCCTGCCACCGAAACCAATGAAATTGCACACATAATAAATTTCAAATAATTCATATGACTTTACGACGAAATTTTTTCAAAATAATTTAAATCTCGATTCTGCCTTCAATAGCCCTCGAAATAGTTGCATCGTCTGCGAATTCGAGATCGGCGCCGACAGGCAGTCCGCGGGCAATCCTTGTGGTTTTTATTCCCAATGGCTTTATAAGCCTGGCAAGGTACTGCGTAGTAACTTCGCCTTCGACGCTGGGATTCAGCGCCAAAATTACTTCTTCGACATCTACAAGGCGGGCTATCAACTCCTTGATTTTTAAGTCTTCGGGATTAATCCCGTCCAATGGATTTAGAACACCGTGCAGAACATGGTAAAGGCCATAAAACTCTCCGGTTTTTTCTATTGCTGTAACATCGTTCGGTTCCTCTACGACACAAATAATTTCGCCATGCCTTTTAGTAGATTTACATACAGGGCAGGGGTCGGATTCAGTATAATTAAAGCATGAAGAACAAAACTTTACATTTTTCTTTAAATTCAGCAAAGAATCCGAAAAGTCGGATATAAATTTATCAGGCTGCCTAAGCAAATGATAACAAAGCCTCTGTGCTGTCTTTCGTCCTATGGAAGGCAGAGATGCGAACATTTCTATTGCTTTTTCTATTGAATCGGAAGTATATAGCATATCAGGATTAATTATTCTACTAATTCATTGTTTTTGTATTATTTCAGCGGATTACATATTAAAATTCATACCTGGTATATTTGGCATCATACCTGTCACCTTGCTCATTTCTTCTTTTACCATTTCAGCAGAGTCGTTCAGGGCTTTGTTGAAAGCTGCAAGAATAAGGTCCTCGAGCATTTCGATATCGTTAGGGTCAACGATTTCTTTTGCGATTTTTACTTCAACAACATTGTTGTTGCCCGTTAATGTTACCCTGACCATTCCGCCCCCCGATTCGGCAGTAACAGTTTTTTTATTTATTTCTTCCTTCACTCTTTCCATTTCCTGCTGCATCTTCTGTGCCTGTTCCATAATATTCTGCATGCTGAATTTCATTGCTTTTCCTTTAACAAATTTCAAAATTTTTCGTATAGCAAAATTAAAAGAATAGAATTTAATAAGTTAATATTTTTTTGTAAATTTATCAATTGCTGAAAACAAAGTAAAGAATAAATATTTTAGAATTATTACATAAGTATTTGAGGTTAATATGGGAATATTTTCGCGAATAACCGACATTTTCAAGGCGAATGTCAATGATGCGCTCGACAAAGCAGAAGACCCCGAGAAAATGCTCAAACAAATGATAATCGAGATGGAAGAATCCGTCAACAAAGCCACACTTGCAGTTGCCAATGCAATTGCTAACGAGAAATCGCTCGAAAGGAAGCGGGAGAAAGCATTGGCTGAATCCGGCGACTGGGAAAAGAAAGCAATGCAGGCTTTGCAGGCAGGCAGAGAAGACCTTGCCAAAGCAGCCCTGGAAAAAAAGACAATCTCGGAGAAAAATGCTAAAACACTGGAACCCATTTATGTTCAGGCAAAGGAAACATCGAATAAAATGAGAGACCAGCTTAATTCTCTAAAGGCAAAATTAGACGAAGCACGCAGCAGGCAGAGTACTTTAGTGGCACGTTCACAGGCAGCAAAAGCCCAAAAACAGATTGCCCAGTCTTTCAGCGGTGTGGGTTCGGATGCTTTCAGTAAATTCGATAAATATGAAGCTAAAATAGAGCAGACCGAAGCCGAAGCCGAAGCATACGGCGTGCTGGCCAACGAAAACACCGGGCTTGACGAAGAACTTAAGAAGCTCGAATCTTCGACTACTGCCGATGATGAACTACTCAAACTTAAGGCTAAAATGGGCATGCTGCCCGAGTCGAATTCTTAATTTTCCACTGCTTAATTATATGAAAATAATAGGGAGTAATGTAAAATGATAGATGAGAAATATTTAAAACACGACGACGAAACAACGTTTATCGATACCCCACAAGAGCTTATCGATATGACAATACGCCGGGTGAACGATATCCTGAAAGAAGAATTCCCGGATTACCTGAGTTTCGGTAACGGCTCCTTCACGATATCGAGGGGCTCCACTCAGGTGATGATCGTCGTAAGGCCTTTCACCAGCGAGGAAACCTGTGTGGAATGTATGGCAAATGTCGTTACCGAGACTGAAATAACACCTGAATTAATGAGGTTCCTGCTGCGGAAAAATGCCGAACTTCATTTCGGTTCATTCGGTTTGTTGTTCGACGATACAATAACATTCTCACATTCTATTGCCGGCACCAATCTCGATGCCAACGAATTAATAACGACATTGAATTCTGTTGCGGTTATAGCAGACTATTACGACGATATTATAGTCGATTTATCAGGCGGCAAGCGTGCTGCCGATGTTATCGAAGACCTCGACAGAAACTGATTGACTCAACAATAGGCGCGCTCTGCAACCGAGTGAAAAAAGTCTTGGTTGCAGTGTGCAATTATATTAGCCTGGGTTCGTTCATAAGGGAAAATACACGATTAATCAATTAGGAGGCCTCGATTATGAGAAAAATAATTGCACCCGCTACAATGATTCTTTTTCTATTAAATTCATGCGGAATACGAATCTCTAACAAAACATTTAACAGGGAACAATTGGCTTATGACTCCTGTATTGCCAATGCAGTTTATGTTGTTCAGGAATCTGGCGAAAAAAGCAATGAACTAACAGAATTGCCTGAATTCTTCAAAAGAGATATTAAGATTATTAATCCCGGTAAACCCTTTAATTCTAATGAAGATGATTTCTCGCCGGTAACAATGCCTGATGGAAAAACCATTCTTTTTGTTTCGAACAGAGACGGGAGTATTGAAACTCTGGAAAGTGAGAACTTTGTAAATTATCCCAGCTATAAGAATTCATATGATTTTTGGTACGTTGTTGATAAAGGTAGCCAGCCATTCGATTATGCAGGCCCATATCATGATGTTGCAGAGTTAGTTGGAACCAATCTTAACACTGATAGAAACGAAGGTGCAGCTACTTTTTCCGGCAATGGTAAATTTGCTTATTTTACCGGCTGCAACAGGCCGGGCGGTGTAGGCTCGTGTGATATTTACTCGATTATTGATGAAGATGAGGGTAGTAATAGCAGCAAGAACAAAAAGATTAGTTTACAGACTTTTTCAACAATTTTCTGGGATTCACAGCCATTTTATTGTGATGTGACGAACAGGTTGTTTTTCGTTTCGAACCGCCCGGGGCCAAATGGGCCGGATAATAATGATTTATGGTTCAGCGATTGGGATTCTGTGAAAAATACATTTTCCGAACCTGTCAATATGACTGTAATTAATTCAGGAGGAAAAGAGTGGTCGCCGTTTATTGGCCCCGACGGGCTTACTTTATATTTTTCTTCGGACAGCCTGGAGCCAAATTACGGCGGTATGGATCTGTATGCTACAAAGTTCAATCCGGCAACAAAGAAATGGTCGAAGCCTGTAAACCTTGGAGAATCGATAAATACAAAATATAATGAAATGTTTTTATTTATACCGCCTGACAAAAAGGTAATCTATTTTACTTCCGACAGGGAAGATATTCCGGGCTGCCAGGGTAAACTCGATATTTTTATAGGGGTACTTCAGAAATAAAGTATATGGCATCCGGGGCAAAATTCTCCGGATGCCGTGCTCTGCTGCTCTCAGTGTCATTTTGTAAAGAGCATTTTAACTGTTTTTGTTTCTGTGCCTGTTGTTAGTTTGCACGTAAATGTGCCAGCAGCCAGGTTTTTGTAGGCTTTGGAATTGAAAATAAATGAATGTTCACCTTTTGCAAGTTCTCCATCGAAAATCTCGGCAATTTTATTCCCCGTATCGTCGAACACACTCAGGTTGACATTTTCCTGCTTTTCGAGGTTGAAGTAAATCGTAGTTTTCTCATTAAAAGGATTGGGAAACGGCCTAAAGCCGGCAGTGCCTTCGCGCGGAACGGTTTTAATGCTTTTATTTATTCCAATGCCTCCATCCACGCCGAATGGCTTCTTGCCATCCCAAAGCATAAACATTGCGGCTTTTTTCTTTTTATCGCCGTCGAAGCCCAACTTATTCAGGCCCGTAGACCTCTTGAATGCATGGGCATCGATTTTTCTTTTACCCTTCATGTTTTCGAGTTCTTCTTTGTGCTCATTCTTCCAATTATTTACAATTATTAGGATTCCATTTTCCCATTCATCCCTTTTTGGTTTGGCTTTTTCACCGATATTCTTTAATATATCAGTATATTTTTCAGCAATCGGCTTCAGTTGCACCATAATTTCTTTAAGTTCGGCTTTATATTCTTTTTTCTCGTCTTTCATTTTATCCTTCAATTCATCCTTACTCCATTTTTCTTCTTTACTTTCATTAAAAAGGCTGGTTTTTTCTTTTGTCATTTCTTCCCGAATAGCCGAAGCTTTTGCCCTTAGTTCGTTTAGTTTTGCCAAGTCATCCTTCGCCATAGAATTATCCAGCAGAGCTTTCCATTGCTGCATTTCGGGCAGTATATTTTTCTCTGTATAGCTTTTAATTTCTTCCCTCAGTTCCTTTGCAATCTCATTTTTTTTGGGACTTGCGGCATTAAGCGAATTTAATAAAACAGCAAAAGCAGCTATTAAGGTTAATCCTGCCGCTATTAATACTTTTCTGTCCATCTCAATCTCCGAATTATAATTACAAAACATTTTGAATATTAGACAAATAATATTCTGTTAGGTTTAATTTTCAGCGATAAAAATTCCGGATTTATATAAGCACACATAAAAATAAAAGTGTATGACTATAGTGCTAAAATAAAATAGAAAACCATATTCAAAAATTCAACAACACCCAAAGAAGTTTCGGAGTATCATTGAAGAATAATCACTTAATCGAAGTATAATGCGAGGAATAAAAATCCAAAAAGCGGGATTGAATTTTATACCCAACATTTTCACTTGAACCTATATCTGGCTTAACTGAAACAAGTCGTCAACTATTAGCAACAGACTAACTTCCTGGTTTTACCCCGATTCATTAATGCTCAATTGAGCATAATTTAATATTAGTCCAATTCAGTATTACTTAACCACATTCAACATCCTGTGGGTAGTTTTACCATCACCTGTTCTAATTAATACAATATATGCCCCCGTGGCAAACGAAGCTGTATTTATCGAGATAATGCTTTCGCCGGGGCCGGCCTGGACGGCATTGGAATAGACGATTTCGCCGGCAATGCTGTAGATTGTTAACTCAATGCTGCCCGATTCAGTATTAATTGTAATTTTCGAAGATCCGTCAGCGGGATTGGGGTGGAACTCGCCGGCAAACTGCCGGTCGTTTTTATAATCCTCAGCGCCGGAAGCATTGTAGCTAATATCGAAAGTATAATATCCTTCGGGAGCGGTTATGGGCTTGGCAATTGTTTTGCCGTTGTTAGATGTAGCTTCTATATAGTAATCTATTGCCCCTTCTTCCCTCTCATTTGGTATAGCAGCATTAAACTCATCGTTGCTGCCTTTTGTCATAACGATTGACTGGAAATCCTTTGAATCGCTGTAACGCCACATAACTTTTGCATTTGCAATGCCGCTGTGGTTGGTAATTTTCGCCGTTAGAGGAAAGCTGCTGTAATAACCTACATCGCTGTCGATCGGCTTATGCATTATCCTCAGAGGGTTTTCGGCAGGTATTTGCTTGGTAATGCAGTGGATTGCCCCGCCGGAACCGTCGAATGAACGGACATCTATTGGATATATGGTGTAACCAGGGTATTGCTTTTTAATTTCTTCGAGGTCTTTCAGCATATTTGCCACATCGCCGTCTTTACCATCTGAAAACACGGGCTGGATAATAGTTTTATTAACGAAAGTATGGTTAGTATATGTTCTTGTGTAATTGTTATACTCCTGCTCGTTATTGTACCAATTACCGTTGTCTTTCCTGGGGAATGGAATATACCTTTTACTATATTTGCCTTTATTTGCCGATACAACTGTCATAATAGTATCGATATTTCTCTTTGTTATTGTATAATCCTTGAAATTTTTTAATTCCTCGGGGTACTTGGAAAATACGAATGTATTCTCGTCATACATATCAGCATATAAATCAATATGGCCGGTGCCACCGTCGTATATTAGATTGGGCAATACTTTTAGAACATTAAGGTTAAGTATATCCATAAGGCTGTCCTCAATTTGTTTTGGGCTAAGCTGCTTCTTTATTCTCATGTCTATATACCCCTCATTGTCAATATAATATTGACCCAACGAATCCATGTTGCTGTAATACACAGAGTATGTAGTAAAGAGTTTCCCATAGCCATCGAGCAGAATATTTCCCCCTTCGTATTCAATGCCGGTTGTAAATATGGGATAACCTTCTTTGGCAGCAACAGAAATTGGTATCTCGTCGTCGAGAGGCCTGCCGCCGTAATATTCAAAATCGATAAAGCCGACGCTGTCTTTATCCCCGTAATAATAGCCCACAGGGCCACAGTCCCTGTACCAGAAAGAGTTGCCAGGATTGACAAAGAATTTATAGTTTTTCAGGGGCATACCCAAAGAGTCCATATAATGCTTAACAGTATTGGAGTCTTGGGCATTCCAAATATTTATCCATACCTCGGCATCGGAATCTATGGCATGTGCCAGGTTAGCAAATACGTAAGGGTAAGGGCTTAGAGAAAATGTATCGACATAAGAATAAACAGGCCCGATATACCAATCATTGTTTTCATCGCTACACCAGCCTATACCGTCAAAAATTTGTTCAGCCGGTTTGAAAAGTACTGTATCGACCGAAAAATATGGCCATGTTATGAGTATTGCTTTTACTTCTTCGTATTCGCCCGGTATCCAAATATTCTCTGGTAGGGATTGAATACTGTTAACCTGTATCTTTTGAGGCTTTGAAATTTTTGCTTTTTGTGAATTATTATTTATGCGGTAATCGGGATTTGTCATTGTCTGCGGCACTCTGCTGTGTACTTTCTTGTAGGATTCTATGAAGTCTTCCTTCGTCATAGACTGAATTTTATCGTTTACCTTACTTTTTATCTCGTTATTTTTTGCATTTTCGGCTAAAACAGGCGTTAATACAATGATAGCCGATAACATCATTAAAATTGCTCTAAATTTCATAAAATTCCTAAATTTGTAAATGATTATAATACTATGACGTTGCTGAGGTATGAAAATTTCTGAATTTATTAAAATTTACTAAAATATAATACTTTATTAATAAATTAATAATAATTCATAAATCTTTTTCATTATATTTGTAATTTTTGAATAAATGAATAAAAAAATATGCTTAGAATCTGTGCAATATTATTAATGTCGTTATATACGGCATCCATGGGGCAGGATGTCGATCCGGGCAAATCAATCGACCTGATGGGTATGGTAATCGAAAAATCCACAAATGCGCCCGCTAAAGTTAACCTTGTATTCAGGGACGAAAATGGAAATGAGTTCCGGACGGAATCGAATCCGGAAACAGGCTGGTACCAGTTGTTGCTGCCTCCTGCCGATTATTATACTGTTACTCTGCATTCACCGTTTACCCTGCAAAAGGTGGAGCGGGTAAACTTAAAATCGATGAAACTCAGCGACCGCCAGGCAATCGATTTCTATGTCCAGAAACTTGCACTGGGTGTTATTGTGGACAGCCTGAAGGTGTTCGAGGACGGCAAGGCAATATTCAGGAAAAATGCAGAATACCTGCTCGATGCAGTTATTGCTAACCTTAAAGGCAGCAGTAATGTAAAATTCAACCTGATATGCCTGCCCGGCAATGTTTCCTATTCGCCCGAACTGCTGGCAGGCAGGGCCGCAAAGTTGAAAAGCTACCTGGAAAAATGGAATAGTGACCCTATTTACCCAAACCTCATTATCGGCGAAGCCAACAGACCGAGCGACAACAGCAGCGGGCAGGCCGGAAAAAATACCGATCTGGTCATTACAATCTGGGATATTACAGAGCAGGAAAAATAGTTCCCATCGGGCGATTTATCTAAAATATTTTACAATAATTTATTATATTGTTTTTTAATGTTTTGATAAAAATGAATCAATGTTTGGTGAATTATGAAGAAGTTAAACCCTTTAGTCAGCGACGGTTCGGTATCGGCAATACTCGAGATTGCCAATGCATTTAAAAAAAGTAAAATCCTGCTTTCTGCCTGCGAGCTCGATATTTTCAGTACTCTTGGCGATGAGCCGAAAACCTCGAAAGAAGTGTCCTACGACCTTGGCCTAAGCGAGAAGGCTGTGGACAGGCTTATGAATGCATTATGTTGTATGCAATTACTCGAAAAGACAGGCAATAAATTTACAAATACAAAAGGCACTAGAAGGTTCCTTGTCAGGGGCAGCCAGGAATACCTTGGCTCGATGATGCACCTGACCCATTTGTGGGATACCTGGGGTACACTTTCGGATGTAATCCGCAAAGGAGAAAGTATTCGCAAAGCAGCCATAAACGAAAAAGACGACGATTGGATCAGGTCTTTTGTTAAGTCTATGCACAGAAGAAGCCTTTTGCAGGCGCCTGATATAGTAAAAATGATCGACCTGAATAATGTAAATAAAATTCTCGACCTTGGTTGCGGCTCGGGGCTTTATACCATGGAATTCGTAAAAGCTAAACCATCTGTGAAAGCCTACGGATTTGATTATCCCAAAGTTATACAGTTTACCGGCGAACACCTTGCCGATGCCGGGATGAGCAACGCAGTAACAACGATTAGCGGCGATGCTCACACTGATGATATCGGTTCGGGCTACGACCTAATATTTGTTTCATTCCTGTTGCATTATTATTCGTTGTGGGATAATATTAAACTGCTGCAAAAGGCTTACGATTCGCTGAACCGCGGCGGTATTCTTGTCATACAGGAACATGTTATCGACGACGACAGGACACAGCCCGAAGAAGCTGTCGTTCTTTCGCTGCACATGCTTATAAATACAATAGGCGGCGACAGTTTTACTGAAACAGACCTTTGGATTATGCTTAAGGAAGCATGGTTCAAAGATTTTAGGAATGTGAAAACTGAATTTGGGACTAACCTGATTTTTGCCCACAAATAACTCTTAGGAAATTGCGCTTCTTCTGGCCAGATAAGCCCTTAGGGCTTTATCGAAAGGCTGCGATGTATCTATCAGGTGATAATCTATATTTTGCCTGCGGCAATTTTTGCGTATTTCCGAGAGAAAATTCTTCATTGTTTCCATATAAGAACGTTGTATCTGGTAAGGCTGGGTAATCATTTTCTCACCTGTTTCCATGTCGATAAAAGTTGCTCCTTTCCCAAAGTCGAAGTCTATTTCACGCGGGTCGAGCACCTGAAATACTATCACGTCGTGCTTTTTGTGCCTGAAATGGCTTAGTGCATTCATAACGGAATCGATATTATCGAATAAATCGCTGATAACAATAACCAACCCCCTGCGTTTGATTTTTTCGGCAAGGACATCTAAGGCTTTGGCAGTCCCTGTTTCGTTTGCCGGCACAGTCGAGTCGAGCGCTTTCAACATTAGGTTAAGGTATGACTGCCTTGAATTAGGGGGCAGGTAATACCTTATCTTCGTGTCGTAAAGCGTAATGCCGGCTGCATCTCGCTGCTTAATCAGCAGGTAGGACAATGATGCTGCAAGGTAAGAAGCGTATTCGAATTTGGAAATATTACCCTTCGAGGCAAATTTCATCGATGCGCTTGCATCGACGGCAATCATGCTTCGCAGGTTCGTTTCTTCTTCGAACTGCTTTACATAAAACCTGTCAGTCCTGGCCAAAACTTTCCAATCGACATGCTTAAGTGAGTCGCCGTCGCGGTATTGCCTGTGCTCGGCAAATTCAACACTGAAGCCATGGTAGGGCGAACGGTGCAGTCCTGTAATAAAACCTTCTACGACCAGCCTGGCCTTCAGTTCGATATTATTTAATTGTGCAACAGCCTGCGGCTGCAGAAACCTTTTATAATCGCTCATTGTATTCGGATATTATTAATTAATCTTTGTGGTATTAACTGACGAAGCAGGATAATATTTTTTATTCAATAGGCAGGTAAACCCTGAATTCTGTACCGATTTTCTCTTTGCTGTCCACTTCTATCCTTCCGTTATGGGCATCTACTATCCATTTGACGATTGAAAGTCCAAGGCCTGAACCCTGTATATCTTTGGTCTTGCCGTTATTAAGCCTGAAAAACCTGTCGAAAATATTGGGGATGGCTTCTTTGGGGATTCCAAATCCTGAATCGGAAATCACGACGATAATTTCTTCAACGGTTTTATGAAGCTTAATTCCCATACTGCCTTTGGCTGAAGTATATTTTATAGCATTATCGACTATATTCAGGAAAGCCTGGTGGAGCCGAGCAATATCGCAGGTTGTAAAAACATCCGGCTCTATACTTGTTTCTACGGTAATATTCTTTGTTTCTGCAAGTATTGCCGCATCTTCGGCAATATCTTCCATCAATTTGGTTATCGATTCTCTGT
>DAINRZ010000040.1:0-13610 GCA_036741575.1 Kapaibacterium sp. (SeqCode) | reverse complement strand
AAATTCGAATTCCACAGGGAAAAATGTTTGCCGAGATTCCTGCTAACGTAAGCCTGGGCAATGAATTCGGGGAATATTCACTTAATTACATTCTCAAAGGGAATGTGCTTTATATTTCCAGAAGGCTTGCAATTAAAAAAGAAGTTGCCCTGCCATCAGAGTTCTCAAAATTCAGGGAATTTATGATTTCTGTTAATAATGCAGATACCAAGTTAATGGCATTTACCGACGAAGTGAAAGCTCCTGTAAATACAGGTAAGAAAAAAGGCAGGTAATCAATCGGTTCAAATCATCCTGCGCCTTAGTGTCAACGGAAATTTTGAATAATTAGCGCTAAAAAACTTCCGCAGGCAGACTGCCTGCGGGAGGTTTAAATATTCTTTCGCTGCCTCGCAGCCAGAGCACAATACTACCGTGGCAGCTAATAATATGTTTATCATCCTGGCGCCCCCCCCCCCGAAAAAAATTATTTAATTAAGAAAACAGCATGATTTATTTTGATTTAAATAATTTAATTGCTAATTTTGTAAGCTCTGCTATCGGTAACCGGCAGCAGAGTGTAATTATTTAATTAACAGTTGTTTAACTATAATTTTTTTCGAGGTTTTAATGTCCGATATGGAAGAGCCAATGGTGGCAGAGTCACCGGCACAAAGCGACAGTGGGCTTAGAATGGAAAGCCTGGCCCATCATTCCAGAACCAAATCATCCGATTCCTACCAGGTTTCGTCGATACTCGAACAAGGTTTCGATTTCCTGGAAATGGATGACGACACTTTCCTGAAAATGTCCGAAAAGACTATTACAGCAATCAAAGAAGACGAACTTGTACACGGCAGAATCGTAAATATCACTAAAGACGAAGTCCACGTTGACATAGGCTTCAAATCCATCGGCGTCGTGCCCCGCGCAGAGCTTCTCAATGCCGAGACGCTTACGGTGGGCGACGAAATCGACGTATATATCGAAACGATGGAAGATACTACAGGCAAACTCATACTTTCGCGCCGCCGCGCCGACTTTATGAGGATTTGGGAAGATATCCTCAGCCTTTACGAAAAACAAGAAGTCGTTCCCGTCAGAATCCTTCGCCGCATAAAGGGCGGTATGGTTGTCGACCTCCTCGGTATAGAAGCATTCCTTCCCGGCTCGCAGATCGATGTGCGCCCGGTCAGGGATTTCGATGCATGGGTTAGCAAGGTTATCGACGTTCGCGTCGTCAAAGTCAACCATCCCAGCGAAAACGTTGTGGTCAGCCACAAAGTACTGCTCGAAGAGCAGCTTGCCGAACAGCGCCACGCTATCATCGACAAGCTCGAAAAAGGCCTCGTGCTCGAAGGCACCGTCAAAGCTATTTCCGACTTCGGCGTATTCGTCGATCTTGGCGGCGTGGACGGCCTGGTGCACATTACCGACCTTTCCTGGGGCAGGGTTACTCATCCCAGCGAAATCGTCAAGCTGGATGAAATCGTTAAAGTCGTCGTACTCGATTTCGATGCCGACAAAAAACGTATCTCGCTCGGCATGAAGCAGCTTACGCCTCACCCGTGGGATACCATCGGCGAGAAATACGAAAAAGCTACGAAAGTACGCGGCAAAGTTGTCAGCCTGACGGATTACGGCGCATTTATCGAAATAGAAAAAGGCATCGAAGGCCTTATCCATATAAGCGAAATGTCGTGGACCCAGCATGTTAAGCATCCTTCGCAGATTGTATCTATGGGACAGATTGTCGATGCAATTGTTTTGAATATCGACAAAGACGACAAGAAACTGGCGCTCGGCATGAAGCAGCTCGAGCCCGACCCATGGGAAGACCTGATGCAGAAATACCCCGTCGATTCCACTCACAAGGGCGTTGTTCGCAACCTTACCAACTTCGGCGTATTCGTCGAACTGGAACCCGGCGTGGACGGCCTGGTACACATAAGCGACCTGTCGTGGACAAAGAAAATCCGCCATCCCGGCGAATTTGTCAAAAAGGGCGAAGAACTCGACGTTATCGTTCTCAGCATAGATCCCTCGCAGAGAAGGATTGCCCTTGGCCACAAGCAGATCAACGACAATCCCTGGAATGTATTCGAGGATAGGTACAAAGTAAGCGCCGAAGCCGACGCCAAGATTGAAAGGATTATCGAAAAAGGCGTTATAGTAGAGCTCCCCGACGGTGTCGACGGTTTCGTCCCGGTTTCGCAGCTTTCGTTTGCTCCTGTCAAGAATATCAGCGAATTCTTTAAAATCGGCGACAAACTGCCGCTGAAAGTAGTTGAATTCGATAAAGACGCTAAGAAAATCGTTCTTTCGGTAGTCGAAAGGCTGCGCGGTGGCGATCCTGCAGTAATTGCAGCATATAACACCGAGCACCCCGTGCCCAATGCAGATAAATTCTCTGCCGACCCGAACATCAAGATGCCTATCGACGAATCGGAAATACCCGAAGAGTTTTCGGGCAAGCTGTATGTAAAGGACGATAATTATGTGAAGCCTACAGAAGATTAATCCTGATTAGGATATATTAGTAATAAAGGGGCTGTTCCAAAAGGGCAGCCTCTTTTTTTTTTTTATTCTTTAGCCGAGGGGCACAGCTCTCTCAGGCAGCAACTGCCGCACATAGGCCTTCGGGCTATGCACACAGCCCTGCCGTGGCTTATCAGGTAATGAGCCAGCATCGACCATTCATCTTTAGGCGTAATCTTCATCAGTTCGGATTCTATTTTTTCGGCATTATCCGTTGCAGTCAAGCCCAGTAAGTTTGCGAGCCTCGTAACGTGTGTATCGACGACTATGCCAGGAATGCCAAAGGCATGGCCCAGCACCACATTGGCCGTTTTTCTGCCAACTCCGGGAATTGTGAGCAGTTCTTCCATCGTTTGCGGCAGGCTGCCCCTGAACTTACCGAGGACGCACCGAGCGGCGCCTATTATATTTTTGGCTTTTGCCTTGTAGAAACCCGTGGAGAATATGTCCTGTTCGAGTATTTCCTGATGGGCAGCGGCAAAATCGTGAACGGACCTGTATTTTTTAAAGAGCTTTTCGGTTACCATATTCACCCTCTCGTCGGTGCACTGGGCCGAAAGTATGGTAGCCACCAGCAGTTCGAATTCATTATTATAAGATAGACGTATTCCGGCTTCGGGGTACTCCTTCTTCAGAATAGCGATTATCGCAGCCATTTTTTGTTTCTTGCCGGGTTTTGCCATTATCAGAGTACTTTCATCGATTCTATATTTCCTGATTTTACGAGTTTCAGCCTTAGCTTATCCAATTGGGATATATCGGATATCCTGATTTCGGCAGTAACGACAGCGCTTTTGCTTTTTGTTGCAGTCTGTTCTGTCGAGAACAAGCCTATTTTAAGCTGCTCTGCGACGTCGGCCAGTTCCCTGAGCATCTTGGGGTAGTTTTCGCCTGCCAGCCTGATCCTGACATTCTGCAGCGAGTCTTTCATCACCCACTCGGCTTTTTTAAGGTTTTCCTGCGGTAGGGCCTGTTTTGTGATAAGGGGGCAGTCGCCCCTGTGTATTTTCAATTTCGATTTGCTTGTGATATAAGCCACGATTTCTTCGCCCTTAATCGGGTTGCAGCATTTGGCAAGGATCGTTTCGATATCCTGCAGCCCTTCCACCCTTATTTGCGGCTCGAGCTTGTGGCTGATGGCCGCGCCCTGCCCTGCGGCGGCCTTCTTCTTATCCTTCTGGAATGCCTCGGGGTAGATTTTAGCAAGCAGGTTGCGGCTCGGTTTAACGCCGCCTGTAGAAATGGCATAGTAGAAATCCTCGACTGCTGCATAGCCGGCTTTCTCGCAATACCTTCGCAGGGATAGTTCGTCGGCCTTGCCTGCCAGTTCCCTTTTGTACCTCTTTTTAACTATCTCGTAGCTTTGCCTGCCATCGGCTATCAACTGAATGCGCTCGTTGTTTTTGAACCAGCGGAGTATTTTGGAGCGCGCCCTCGATGTGGCAACAAAATTCAGCCAGTCCCTCGATGGCTTTGAATTTTTATTCGAAACAATATCTATTACATCACCGGATTTCAGTACAGTATTCACTTTGACAAACTTGCCGTTCACCCTGGCACCGGTCACCTGGTAGCCCAGGTCGGTATGGATAGTGAAAGCATAATCTACAGGTGTGGAATTTACCGGCAGCGGCTTAATATCTCCTTTTGGCGTAAGCACATGAATATAATCGGACTTAATCTCGTTTTTCAGTTTATCGAGCAGTTCATATGGATTGTCGAAATATTCGTCGTTTTCCAGGAATTCTTTGAGCTGCATAATACCGGTGTCGTACGACGAAACGCCTTCTTTGTAGGCCCAGTGTGCCGAAGTGCCGTACTCGGCTTCGTGGTGCATTTCTTCGGTTCTTATCTGAATCTCGTATTTATCGCCGCCTCTTGTCAGTACTGTCGTTTGAATAGACCTGTAGCCGTTTGGCTTGGGGAATGTTATCCAGTCCCTGAACCTGCCCTCGATGGGTATCCAGTTGCTGTGCACGGCTCCAAGCACCTGGTAGCAGTTTTCGGGCGAATTAGTAATCACCCGGAGCGCCAGCAGGTCGAATATTTCATCAATATCGATATTTTTTGATTTAATTTTCCTGAATATGCTGTAAAGCCTTTTCACCCTTGACTGGAGCTTGAATTCGATACCCTGCCCAGCGGCAGCCTTTTTTAGTTCATTGCCCATAACGGCAAGTTTCCGTTCGTAATCCACGCGTTTTTTCTCTATCAGCCTGCTTAGACGCCTGAAATCCTCGGGGAACAGGATTTTGAACGATAGGTCTTCCATATCTGTGTAAATCCTGCGGATACCCAGCCTATGGGCAATGGGGGAGTAGAGGTAGAGGCATTCGCCTGCAATTTTCCGCTTCTGCTCATCGGTATTGCCCTCGAGCGACCTTATCGTGCAAAGCCTTTCGGCCAGCTTAATTATTATTACAGTAATGTCGTCGGTCAGTTTGATAAACAGTTTTCTCAGATCAGAAACTAATTTTGATGATTCCGGGAAATTTACATTGCTGATTCTTTCGAGCAGTTCGAGTTTGCCGGTTGCAACGGCGCCGAAATTATCGGTAATAAGTTTTTTTATTACAGGATTTTTAATATCAGCTTTAATCAGGTAACCCACAGCCAGGGACTTATCGTCCAATTTCAGGCTGGCAAGTTCGGTATATACTTTTTCGGAAAAAGCAGTTTGTTCCTCCGAGTATATTTCGCCGGCAATTTTTCTCAGCAATTCGAGCAGAGTTTTCTCCATAGATAAATTAAAATATATTAATAACGGATTAACCGGTTATTATTGAGTAAGTAAATTCATTTCTTCGGCAATCATCTGCAGGCCTTCGAGCGCTCCTGCCTTAACCGATATATGCCCTTTGGGCACCTGGAAATCGCGCGGGTTAATCCTTATCAGTGTGCCTTCCAGATACGAAGCAGCCTGTTCGGATTTATATCTTACAGTTGCCACTGCCGTGCCTGCGCCTAATTCGATAATGGCAAGCCTGCTGCCGCGTACTTCCATCATCCATTCGCCCAGCCTTTCTTCCTGCACATCGGTGCGCTCCGCAATCCACCCCCAGTCGCCAAACATCAGGATATTGGGCCTGGCTGTAGCACCGCAAACCGGGCATTGGGGCAGTGGTTCCACGGCATTGAATGTATCCATATCGACATCGATTTTCAGGCCTGTATCGTCCCATATTTTGTTATTACATGGCTTGGTGCATTGCAGGTGGTTAATCGAGCCGTGGCATTCGACGACCGATTCCTGGTCGAAGCCTGCCTTTTGGAAGTGGCCGTCCACATTGGATGTGAATACGAAGCTGCCCTGTGGCATTATTGACGTTAGTTTAAGCAGGATATCGAATCCCTGGTGTGGGGTGGTTGCTTTGTAGAGGTTGTACCTGTGGCCGTAGAATGCCCAGGCCAGCCTGGGATTGCCCGAGAACCAATGTGGATTAGCCATATCTGAAAAGGACAGGCCTAATTTAGCTATCGGCGGATAAGCCTTCCAAAAGCCATCGCGCCCGCGGAAGTCCGGCAGCCCGGAATCGACGCCCATCCCGGCCCCGGCGGTAATTAACAGGGCATCGGCATTTTGCAGGGCTTCGGCTGCTTTTTGAACAGATTCATTCATATTTATTTCAGCTATTAATAAATTATGCTATTTAATAAAAAGCCTTGAATGAAACAAATAATGCTATATGAGACATTGGAGTTGTAGAATAAATTCCTTTATACAGGTTCGGCTCTACCTGATAGTATGAAAACGTTAATTGAGATATCAGTTGTTAAAAGTAAGCAATCTGGAATACTTTGCCCCTGTGGCCTCGATTACGCAATAATAGGGCCCTTTAGCCTGGCCTGAAAACTCATATTCAACTTCGTATAGCCCCGGATTTTGGAATTCGCTGAGAACGAGGTCGATTTGACTGCCGCTTTCATCGAATATTGCAAGTTTTAACTTCTGGCTGCGTGTAACGATGTAGCTGAAAACGGTAGTTTTTTTGCCGGGATTTTTATAAATTCCGTTAAGGTAAACACCGGCAAGATTCTTTGTGTTTACCGTAACGGAAACGGGTGGCGGGACGGGCGCGGGTGCGGCTGTTTCAGCTATTAAAGGCGCCGGGGTTCCTGTAAAATGCATCTGGTAAGAGTCTCTGTCCAGATAAATTCCTTTTACAAAATTCATATTGTTTTTATTTTGAAGAATATTTTCCGAGAAATAATAATCTGCTTGTATTCTGCCGGGTGTGACACTAAGAATGTAATACCCGTGCTGGTCGAGGTTGACATATTTAATATGCGGATTGCATTTTTGTACAAGAGCTTCTGCCTGTAGGGTTATTGGATGCCGGTCGGGCATACGGCTTTCAAGCGGCTTAATGTAATTACCGCTGCCGGGTGGTATCTCTATTTTTTCAAGTTCATTGAAATTGGCAGAGCTAACGCTTGGCGTAGTAAATTCGAATCCGACGGCCCCTTCGGCAGTAGCAGGATTGAATCCGTCAATGGGATTAATGGCCAAATTGCCGGCAAAGGACATATGGAAATCACCGGATAAAACGCCAAAGTTCCTGATATTCTTATTATTCAAGAATCTTAGAATTCTGTTTCTTTCGGACGGATAACCGTCCCATGAGTCCATATTTACAAATCCGAGGCCCTTTGCCTGCATCATCATTACTGAACTAACGGTAAGTTTCCATGTGGCTTTCGATTTAGCAAGATTATCCAGCAGCCAATTGGTTTGAACTTCTCCCAGCATTGTCCTGCCTGGGCTCTGCCATTCGGTTGTGTCAATCAGGCTTGCGTATCCTTTGGAATTTAAAGGCTTGTCTCTGCCAGTCAGCCTTGTCTCAAGCAAAACAAGGTCGAGTAATCCCCCAAATCTAATAATCCTGTTAATAGCTTTGTCATTGCTGTCCCATTTTCTGATAGGCATCCATTCATAATATGCACTGACAGAATTATCCATGCGGCTAGCCCAATTGCCTTCAGTTTCATCCTGGTGGTTTTCGGCTCCGCCACGCCAGCAGTCGTTAGCGTGCTCATGGTCGTCCCACACGGTGATAAACGGGAACTGCTGATGGATTCTTCTTAAGTCGGGTTCCAGTCTGTATTGCGAATACCTAAGCCTGTAATCTTCGAGAGAAAGCAATTCTTTATTGGGGTAGTGAGACCTGTCGGGCAGCCCTGGGTGCTTATAATGTGATGAATCGTATTCATAGAAATAATCGCCAGTATGTATTACAGCAAAAACGTCGTTTTTTTCGGCTAAGTCTTTGAATGCATTAAAATATCCCCACTGCATATTGCTGCAAGTTAAAACAGCTAACTTCACCAGTGTAATACCGTCTGAAGGCAATGTCCTTGTACGGCCAATAATAGATTGCCTATCATTGACAGAGAAATTATAATAGTATGTTTTACCGGGTTCGAGGCCTGCGACATCGATTTTTGCCGTATAATCCATGTCATTATTTGTTGTAAAAATGCCGGATTTCACAATGTTAGCCATTTGTGGATCTGAACTTATCTTCCATTCCACAATAATATCGGAGTCGTTGTCGGGAGTAACCCTTGTCCAGATAATAACAGAATTTGCTGTTGGGTCGCCGGAGGCAACACCATGATAGAAAGGCTTATAGCTTTCGTCGAATTGGTAGGATTTAATCTCCTCCGGATTAATAGCCCTGGTATAAGTTATCCTTCCCGATGGAGGGTAGCTGTCGTCAGTTTGCATATCGGGAAGTTTTGCAAATAAAGAGATACACCCAAAAAACAAAAAAATTAGGAATTTCAACCTCATAGATTCCGCCGCGAAAATTTTTAAGAAAAATATTTGATTCAAAATTATTAAATGACTTTTAAGATATAATTAATTCGATGTGTTTTTTAAGTTAACTTTCCAACACCGAATAATTATAGAAAAGCATTATTCTTTTTTGATAGTGTTTAATATTTATATATTTGCAAAATATTGGATTTTTTTTTATTCAATTTTGGGATTTTATTATGCATGATATTCCGGTTTTTATGCTGGTTCCGTTTGTATTGATGCTGGGCGCAATAGCGGTTATGCCGCTTTTTGCAGAGCATTTTTGGGACAAAAATATTAATAAACTTATCGTTTCGCTTATACTCGGTGTGCCTACTGCAATATGGCTGGTATCCAACGATATGCTGCTGCATCTGGAACACTCGCTGATTTTCGATTATATACCCTTTATAATATTGCTCGGAGCATTGTTTGTTATAACAGGCGGTATATTTGTTGGCGGCAATATCGAAGCAAGCCCAAAGAATAATATCATTGTGTTAGCTATTGGCGCCGTTATTGCCTCGTTTATGGGCACTACCGGCGCAGCCATGTTATTAATCAGGCCGATAATTAATATTAACAAAGAACGGCAGTTCAAAGTCCATATCATATTGTTTTTTATAGGTATTGTGGCTAATTGCGGCGGCCTTCTAACGCCGCTGGGCGACCCGCCCTTGTTTATGATGTACCTTCGCGGTGCGCCGTTTGAATGGTTCTTCCATTTTGTTCCAGAATGGCTGTTCGTAAACGCAGCCCTGTTAATAATCTTTTTCTTTTATGATAATTATTATTGGAAAAAAGAAAGCGAGGAATCGAAAGAACGAGACAGGAAAAATTTTGTACCAATCAGCCTGCACGGCAAATGGAATTTTATATGGCTCGTAGGAGTAGTCTTGTCGGTTGCTTTCATCAATCCAAACACATTGAGCTTTATAAAACCGGGTGAGTTTTCATCCTTCCTGCGCGAGGGCGTAATCCTATTGATGGCAGTATTTTCACTTATGTTTACCAAAAAGGATGTCAGGGAATCGAATAACTTCACCTGGCACCCCATAAACGAAGTAGCTTTTCTTTTCCTTGGCATTTTCATTACCATGATACCATGCCTGGTTTACCTGGAACTGAATGCACCGGGCCTGGGAGTAAACACACCGTCATTGTTCTACTACGCCACAGGCGGCCTTAGCAGCTTCCTCGATAATACCCCGACTGCCGTTACTTTCTACAGCCTGGCACACGGGCTGGTGCAGCAGGACCCCGCCATTTACTCTGGCATGCCATTAATAGCAGGCATTCCGGAAATCCTGATGTATGCCATCTGCATTGGGGCAGTCTTTTTTGGATCGATGACATATATCGGCAACGGGCCTAACTTTATGGTGAAAGCAATCGCCGAAAAGGAAAACATACCAATGCCCCACTTTTTTGCATATATGTATAAATTTTCTTTAATCATTCTTTTGCCGTTATTTATACTGACTCAACTGATTTTTATCAGGTAACACATTCGTGTTACAAAAGGATTAATTTTTTATTAACAATTTGAAGTATGAAAGGCAATAATATTTAAGGGTACATCATACTTTAACCCGAAAAAATGTTTTTCTATATCAATGTATTATAATATGTGTTTTTGTAAGTTTAATAATTATATATTATTAATAAAGCGGGCAACGGGATTTAATATTTAGCTTTGGCTAAATATTAAACAGGTTTTTTCTTATTGCCAATATTCAAATTCTTTGTAATTTCGTGGCAGTTTTTTTTAAAAATAAGCAGGCTTAATGTATGCTGACAGATTTTGGGATTATTTTATTGTTCTTTATACTGGGTTTCCTGTTCGTAGGAATAAGCCTTGTGGCTGCTGCCGTAGTCAGGCCCAGCAAACCCAACTCCCTCAAAAATTCCACTTACGAGTGCGGCGAAATACCCTTCGGCGATTCCAGGATCAGGTTCAACGTCAGGTTCTATGTTGTTGCCCTCGTGTTCCTGATTTTCGACGTCGAAGTCGTTTTGCTCTTCCCCTGGGCAATTGTATATAAGCAGCTTGGATGGTATGCCTTCTATGCTATGCTGGTATTCTTTGTGGTGCTGACTTACGGGCTGGTGTACGACTGGGCAAAAGGCTATATGGACTGGGAAAAACCAAAACCGGTGATACCGGCCCTCAACGATTTAATTATCAAAAAGAAGTACTAATATAATTAAGGAAAAGGATTAATGGGATTATTGAATAGATTAGGCGACCCCTACAACGGCGGCGGATTACTTCTGGGGACAATAGAAGACCTGCTGAACTGGGGGCGCAGCAAATCAGACTGGTATATGCAGTTCGGCCTGGCCTGCTGTGCTATCGAGTTTATGGCTGTCAACGCCTCGCATTTCGATTTTATGAGGTTTGGGTGCATACCCCGCACAAGCCCGCGCCAGGCTGATTTCATGATTGTTTCCGGTACTGTCACAATGAAAATGGCCGAAAGAATCAAAAGGCTATACGAGCAAATGGCAGAACCCCGATATGTTATCTCGATGGGTTCGTGCGCCAATTGCGGTGGACCATACTGGAAACACGGCTACCATGTGCTGAAAGGGGTGGACAGGGTTATACCCGTAGATGTTTACGTACCCGGGTGCCCTCCAAGGCCCGAAGCGCTTCAGGAAGGTATGATTAAGCTACAGAAAATGATACGCGAGGAAGAGATTTTCCGCAAAAGGGCAAAGATTGCCGACGAAGACAAAGTTTCGGGCGTCCATGCCGTTCACAATGAAATTATTCATAATTAATAAATAGATTGAAATTTATGGATATAAACCAGATTTACGATTTATTAAAAGAAACATATTCAGAAGATATTGTCGGTTTGACAAATGAACCGCCTTCTGACCCGTTTATCGAAGTTAATCCACAGAAGATAGTCGATATCGGGATAGAATTGCGCGATAGGCCCGAGTTCCTGTTCGATTACCTGATGTGCCTTAGTTCTATGGATTACGGCGATTCCTATGGTGTTGTTTATCATTTGTATTCCACGGTCAATAAACACACCCTCGTAGTCAAAGTCAAACTTGAAAAAGAGAATCCTACTTTGCCCACGGTAGAAAAAGTTTGGCGCTCAGCAGATTGGCACGAACGCGAAGCCTGGGATATGATGGGTATCAACTTCGAAGGGCACCACAACCTGATTAGGATTTTATGCCCCTACGACTGGGAAGGGTTCCCACTAAGGAAAGACTATAAGGAACCCGAAGAATACCATGGTATTAAAGTTCCATATTAATAAACAGATTAAAAAAACTTTACAGGTATAGATAGTGAGCGACAGAAAAAAAGTAGATATTGAGTACAGCCTGATCGATTCCGACAGGATGCGCCTGAATATGGGGCCGCAGCACCCTTCGACTCACGGTGTGCTGAGGCTGGAAGTAGAGCTCGACGGCGAAATCGTTACAGATGTGGTGCCTCATATAGGCTACCTGCACCGCTGTTTCGAAAAGCACTGCGAAAATGTTCTCTACAACGGTGTTATTCCATATATCGACAGGATGGATTATATCTGTTCGATGAATAACGAATGGCCTTACGTTATGGCAATCGAGAAGCTATGCAATATTCAGGTGCCCGAAAGGGTTGAATACATCAGGGTTATTATGGCCGAGCTTAACCGTATTGCCAACCACCAGATTGCCATTGCGGCTTTTGGGTTGGACGTCGGGGCTTTCACTCCATTCCTTTATTTATTCCGCGACAGGGAATATATTATTTCAATATTCGAAAAAGCTTCGGGCGGAAGGCTTTTATATAACTATTTCTGGGTGGGTGGCCTGGCAGCCGATGTTCACCCAACTTTCAAGGAAGATGTTTCATTTATACTGAAACAGGTGAGGGCCACCAATGCCGAAGTTCTCGACCTTCTGATTAAAAACAGGATTTTTATCCGCAGGACTGCCAATGTAGGTATCCTGCCCGCCGATGTTGCAATCAATTTCGCAGTCAGCGGGCCGGTACTCAGGGCTTCAGGCGTTCCGTTCGACTTGCGCAGGAGCGAACCTTACTCCATCTATGACAGGTTCGATTTCGACGTCATAGTCGGCAAAGGCGAGATGGGCACAGTGGGCGACTGCTGGGACCGCAACATTGTGCGCTTCCGCGAAATGGAGGAAAGCTGTAAAATTATAGAGCAGGCACTGGCACAGATGCCCAATGAAGGCGACGTCAAGGAAAAAGTGCCAAGAAAAGTTAAAGTACCAAAGGGCGAGATATACACTAGGGCAGAAAATCCCAAAGGCGAGCTTGGGTTCTATGTCGTCAGCGACGGCACACCTAAGCCGGCAAGGATTAAGTCGCGCGGCACAAGCTTTGTTAACCTGGCCGTTTTGCCCGATATTTCGAGGGGATATATGTTTGCCGACCTGATTATGATTCTCGGCAGCATCGATATTGTATTAGGAGAAGTTGACAGATAATAAATGTTACATCATACATTGAAACATAATGGAGAATTTTTTATATAACCTTTTAGGTGAAAACTGGCTGGCAATAGCACTGGTAGTAGTACTGCCTATGGGTTTTGTAGTCGGTTATGCTTTACTGGCTATCCTCGGTGAATTAAAGATTTCGGCCTTTATCCAGGAAAGGCTCGGCCCCATGAGGACCGGCCCCTGGGGCATTATTCAGCCTATTGCCGAAGTGGTCAAGCTTATCCAGAAAGAAGATATTACACCCGACGCAGCCAACAAGCCGCTTTTCAACCTGGCTCCGTTCATTATTTTTGCCGGCGCCTATGCCGGTTTTGCCGTTATTCCTTTCAGTTCCTACTTTGTACCGTCGGGGCTGAATATCGGCATGTTCTTTCTGCTGGCAGTAGGTTCGTTTGGCGTGCTGGGTATAGTTATGGGCGGCTGGGCATCGAACAATAAATATACGATTCTTGGCGCCATGCGCTCCACGGCTCAAATTGTGAGCTACGAAATACCAGCGGCGGTATGCATACTTACGATAGCAACTCTCGTAAGCAGCTACCAATTAACGGATTTGGGAGTTACCCCCGATTACGTTAGCCAGATGGGATTTAAAAATATTGGCGATAATTATTTATCAGGATTGAATATCCAGCATATAACAGTAGCCCAGAGCGGTTGGTTCTGGAACTGGTTTGTATTTGGCGGGCCCGGCTCTTTCGAAAAGATTTGGGTGATTCCTTTTCTTATGCTGCTGTTTGCTACTTATGTTATTTCGTCGCTTGCCGAGACCAACAGGACTCCATTCGATATCCCCGAAGGCGAATCG
>DAINRZ010000039.1:0-13651 GCA_036741575.1 Kapaibacterium sp. (SeqCode) | reverse complement strand
GTATCACAGGATGAGCACCGACAGCGCTTATGAAGGGCTTTTCCAAAAGCTATACCATGAATTTTCAGGAATCAAAGTTTACAGTTTAAAAGCCGGGAAATGGAATTTAATCGGCAGAGTTGGCGACGGCGGGCCAATCAACTGGAAGGAATATGCTATTCCCGTGGCTGCTTATGGCGACAGCGGGGCCATAACGCTAAAGTTGGAATTCGTAAGCGATAATTTTATGATTGATTATATTGCATTCGATGAATCCGATTCAAGCAATGAAACCATTACATATCATAAGCTTACTCCAATAATATCTTCAACTAATACCAATTATGAAAATGATGAAACAAGCCGATTGGTGGGACTAACCGACGGCGACTACTTTGTTACCGAACCCGGGGATTTTCTGGAACTAAGCTATAAAATACCCGAATCCACGGGAAACGTGGCGACTATTATTGTAGAATCCGAAGGTTACTATACGGAATGGATTAGGGGCAAGTGGCTGAAAACTCCGCCAAACGGATATACATTCAACCTCACGGATGTTCGCGGTACGTTTCGCGAACTTGTAAGAAGCTGGAACAATAACAGGCAGGATCTCGAAGAAATGTTTTTCTATTCAAGAATACCGGTGAGGAAATAGTTATGTTCATAAGGTATTTTATACTATCCGCAATTCTTATCGCAATTATCTCTTGCTCTACAATGAGGGATTTTAATGCAATTAATGGCGAGGAAGCTCAAATCAGACTTAATGATAATAATGTAACAGAAGGCGAATTGCTGTTCTTACGCGGTAATTCACTTTTTTATCTGGAAACGGAAATTAAAACGGCCCCCAACAATTCTTACACTTATATTTTTACAATAAAGAAATTGTTTACAAAGAATATACACAGCGTCAAAATAAACGGGCTCTCCAATTATGCATGGATTAGGGGCGTCGTTGCCTTCCAGTTAGTACCCAACCTTCTGATGGCAATAGCTTATAATAGTGTGAATCCCGGCGGTTTTTGGGAATTTTTCGGCTACGGGATGATTCCCGTAGCTGTTACAACAGGTTTATTCCTGATGTCAACGCCCCCTAAACCTGAAATTGACTGCCGCAGTAATATTGCAATAGATTCGGCGCTGGCGCCTTATTGCAGGTACCCCAAAGGCATTTCTGATGAGCAATTTATTAAGTTCATAAAAACATACCGCCAGGACAGTGTTTTGCAAGCGGACAGCTATTTGAAATAAATCCCGTTGTAAGAAAAGCAAAGCGCCAGGACTATGATTGCAATCCATCCGATTGCCATGCGCTTTCCGTCGAGCGGCCTGTCGTCGCCTATAGGCGGATGGTCTATCTTGATGAAGAACCTCGTAATCAGCGCCCAAAACAACCACCCTGCCCATGGTGCAAACAACCATGGGGCGTTATTGTGTAAGTAATCGAGCGGCGGGTATAAAATGGATTTGAACAAGCCATAGAGCCCGTCGGGAGAATCCACGGTAAAGTAGTCATAATAAAGGATGCTGAGGATGCCTAATACACCCAGAACAAATATAATCCACCATACAATACGGGCAATCCTACCCTGCTTTTTGCCGAACATCGCATAAGTTACGTGTCCGCCGTCGAGCTGGCCAATCGGCAGCATATTCAACGCTGTAACGAACAGCCCGAACCAGCCTACATTAAGGAAAGGGTAATGGTAAATTTCGTTCATTGGCGGCAGCCACCCTTCGGGGTTCTTGAATACAGAAGCCAGTAAAGTAAAAAGCGCCGTATCTCCAAAATGCATGCCGTGGCCCGGAATATCACCAAAGTATATCATGTATTCAGGGTGAATGTTGTATATAAATTCCTTTGGCGGCAGAGTAGCCAGACCGATTATTAAAAATGCCAAGCTAATTATGAAACCTGCAAGTGGGCCTGCCACGCCGATATCGAACAGGGCTTTCCTCGAAGGTATTGCCGATCGCGTCTTGATAACGGCGCCGAATGTGCCGAAAGGCATTAATTGGAAAGGAGCCGGAATATAAAAAGGAAGAGTTGCATCTACTTTGTGTATGCGTGCAGCAAAATAGTGGCCGAATTCATGAGAACTTATAAATGTAAGAATTAAAATTGCATAAGTCAGCCCGAATTTCCAATTCCCCAGGTCCATAGGATCGTGATTTGACCAGTAAGATCCAGCCATAACGGCAGTAAGCGATGTTGCAATAAACAGCAGTAAATGAAGCCAGACTTTGTTTTTCCTGTTTTTTCGCAGTGAAGGAATCCCATCCGCAAATCCTCCGAAGAAATTATCCTGTTCGCTCATTTGCCAATTGCAAGCAATTACTATTTAACTTCAGGTTTCATCTGTGGGAACAGAATAACGTCCCTGATGGAAGTTTCACCTGTCAGCAGCATCACTATCCTGTCAATGCCCAGACCAAGGCCAGCCGTGGGCGGCATACCAGATTCCAGGGCGTAAAGGAAATCTTCATCCACTACCATTGCTTCATCGTCGCCTGCCGCCCTTATGCGAGCCTGCTCTTCGAGCCTTGCCCTTTGGTCGCGGGGATCGTTAAGCTCCGAAAAAGCATTGGCTACCTCGCCGCCGTTTATGAAGAGTTCGAATCTCTCTACAAGCCCTTCGACGGAGCGGTGTTTCTTTGCCAGTGGCGACATCTCGACAGGGTAATCTATAACGAATGTGGGCTGTACAAGGTTTGGTTCAACTTTTTCTTTGAATATTTCATCTAAAATCTTCATTGTACTCATCGAGGGATCGGCTTCCACATATATTTGCTTTGCTGCTGCAACGAGTTCGTCGTGCGATTTGCCGAATAAATCCAGGCCCGTATATTCTTTGTATAAATCGAACATCTTCATGCGCCTGAACGGCCTTGACAGGCTGATATCAGCACCTGCATATTCAAACTCTGTTTTGCCGAACACCTGTTCGGCAACTGTACAAATCAGGTCTTCTGTAGTATCCATCATCCAGTTGTAATCTTTGTAGGCCACATATAGTTCGAGCATTGTAAATTCGGGATTGTGCATCTTGTCCATGCCTTCGTTGCGGAAGTTCTTGCCAATTTCGTAAACGCCTTCGAATCCGCCGACAATCAGCCGCTTCAGGTAGAGTTCCAGGGCAATCCTAAGGTACAAATCGACGTCGAGCGCATTATGGTGCGAAATAAATGGCCTGGCTGTAGCGCCGCCGTATAAGGGCTGCATAATGGCAGTTTCGACTTCGAGCCAGCCTTTGCCGTCTAAGTAATTCCTGATTGCGGCAATTATTTTTGCCCTTTTAACGAAAGTATCCCTAACCTGGGTATTGACCATCAGGTCGAGGTAGCGCTTCCTGTAGCGCAATTCTTTATCCGCAAAGGCATCGTAAACAATTTTATTACCCTGCTCGTCGGTTTCTTCCTTCGAAATAGGTGGCACCCTCAAAGACTTGCAGAGTATTTCCACTTCTTTTGTGTGTACGGATATCTCGCCGGTTCGGGTGCGGAACACATACCCCCTGACACCTATTATGTCGCCAATATCGAGCAGCTTCAAATTTTCGTAAAAGCTTTCGATATCGTTCATCTTGAAGTAAACCTGTATCTTTCCGGACTGGTCCTGTATATGGAAAAAGCTGGCTTTCCCCATACGCCTTATACTCATTATCCTGCCGGCAACGGCAATATCCGCAAATTTATCGGCAGTATCTTCTGAAAATCCTGCCAAAATATCGGCAGCAGAGTGAGTGACGCCGAAATAATAGGGGTAGCAGTTTATTCCCGCCTGTTCCAGCAGGGCAAGCTCTTCTTCCCTGCGCAATTCCTGGTCGTTTTTTAGTATTTCGGGCATAGGTTTATTTTTTATACAATTATTAAAATATCAAATAAATAAACATCAAATTTACAAATATTATTTGGTTTTATTAAAAAATTATAATAATTTAATTGTTTGATTAATATTTATAAATATTATTCGTTTTATAATAATTATTATTCACAAATGGAAAGGTTGATTTGAAGTTTGCATTTTATTCCCACTTTATGCCTGTAAACAAAATAGGCAAGAAAGACATTAAAGAAGGCCGCTACAGAGTTAACGAAGAAATTTCAGCACGCGAACTGAGGGTTATCGACAACGAGGGCAAAGCGCTCGGCATTATCAGGCGCAACGAAGCGCTCAGGATTGCCGAAGAAAAAGAACTCGACCTCGTGGAAATAGCCCCCCAGGCAAATCCCCCTGTGGCAAGGCTTGTCGATTTCGGCAAATTCCAATACGAGCAACAGAAAAAAGAAAAGCACCAGCGCAAGCAGCAGGTGCAGCAGCAGATGAAGGAAATCCGTTTTAAATGGCGCACAGATACTCACGATTTCAATTTCAAAGTACGCCATGCACGCAACTTTATCGAAGAAGGCAACAAAGTGAAAGCTTCCGTTATGTTCCGGGGCAGGGAAATTGCCCACCAGAATATAGGCGAAGAGCTGCTGCATAAGTTCATACTCGAAATGGAAGACGTTGCAAAGGTGGACCAACCGGTTAAATCCGAAGGTAAATCCATGCATGTCATCATGGTGCCCGACAAAACCAAAAAGAAAAAACCAGCGGCTTCGGACAAACCAAAGCTCGGCGACTTGATTGCCAAGCCAATTCAGGTAAATCCTGAATAATTAATACCTCACTTTCGAACGGTTTTATTTAGCGGCTTAAGTTTTTATATTTATTACCGATAAGTAATTTTATGTAATATTAACATGGGGGCTTTTATGAAAATTGAAAGCAGAAATAGCAACGAGGAAATGAAGGTAGCTGAGAAGCCTCCGGTTACCGTCCAGAATGACGTCGAAAAAAAGGATGTCAACAAGGAAATCAGGGATGATGCTAAAAAAGAAGCCACGGGCATTGCCAATGCTCAAACGCAGGATAAACTGACGCTTGCAGTCAACAATGCTCAGCAGCCGCAGCAGCAAATACAGGAAAAAGCACTAAACCAGATTTCGAAGGGATACGTGGACGTCAGGATTTAGACATTACAGTACAACGAAGATATAACATACTAAAAAAGGGCGCCTTTAGATTAAAAGCGCCCTTTTTTCTCTGTCAGGCACAAATACTAATTGCCTTTTCTGGCTTCTTCAGGCTTTGCTTCGGCGGCGGCAGCAGCCGGGCCGGGCTTGATTTCTTTTGCCATCAGGAAATACATAGTACCCATTATCTTTGTAAATCCGCTGATTTCGACGCTTTCTTTGTCGGCATGTTCCACGAGCGCTTTATCGGCTGCAGAGCCGTCCTGGTTGAATACGAAATAGAACACATCGCCTACTAGCAGACCGACGGGATTGCCTTTGGAAGCACACATTTTTGCTTCGTCGAGCGTATGGCTGCCGTTGCCTTTGAATACTATATGGCTAAGGCACGCAACTTTGCCAACAACAGGTGCATCGAGTTTTGTCCATCCTTCGGGGACGGTTTCTTCGGGCGGTGTTTGCTGTGTCTGCTGGGCAACAGTCGTGTCCTTGGGCTCTTCAGTCTTTGGTTCCTCTTTTTTGCCGCAGGAACTTAACACCATTACGAACATAAGGCTGAGTAAACTTAACAATGCGATTTTATTTTTCATAGCTTAATTCTCCGTTTAGAGTTAGTTTTTTGTTAATTAATTAGTTTAACTTATTCAACCGGTTTAATCGATTTAGCTATTAAAATCATTACGCCGTGTTTTGTTTGCTCTTCGCCGGCAATGGCTACCGGTTTGCCTGCCAGTTCGGCCAGTTTCTGCGATTGGATTACGCCTTTTTTGTCATATACGAAATAAACTTTGTCGCCAACGAGGAATGCCAATGCTTCGCCGTTTTCAACGTATTTCATGGCTTCTTCCTTTGTCAGGCTTGTGTTGCCTTTCATCACATAATCGTTGAAGCTGATAACAGTACCCTGAAGCCCTGCTGCTTCCTGCGGTTTTGCTTTTTTCTCGGTTTTAACGTCCGACAGCTTCTTTTTGTTAGCATCCAGCGAACGTTTGGTAGCGTCCTGTGCCGTTAAGGAAATTGCCAGCACCAGGCAAAGAGTCCCCAATAATACACTGAGTCTTTTCATAAAGCTCTTTCTTTGATATAATTAAACATAATTTATTGAAAATATTGAAATTAATAAACATTGCCGTATTTTTTCGGATTAATTAAAACAAGGCTGCTTATTACTGATTTTACCTAATCAAATAATAAACAGCCTATATTTCTTTAATCAGTTCCTTCCAAAAAAACCATTATCTGGCGTAAGGAACCCCTACAATTTTCTGATAAGAAATTACGCATTCGACATACCTGTTTGGGGAATCACCCTGAAGGAATTTGCCGCCGGTTTTCTTGATTAACACTTTTGCGTAATTCCAGTCTGTTTGGCCTGGTTCTTTAGTCCTATATGCAAATACAACTCCTTCGCCCTGGAAAGATGATTCTACTAAGTCGATACTTCTTGGATTCCACTTAGAACCGGTATAAGCAAGGCTTTGAGAATCGAAAACATTATCAAGGGAAGCAGCACCGTCCCAATAGTCTTCGCTCATCTCGGTTACAGGCGGTGTGCCTGTACCAAAACCTATCAACGAGCCGCATTGCAGTTTTAATGAATTGTTTCTTGTGTCGATAGCAATATTTACTTTAGATAAATCGGAAACTGACCTGTTAAGAGGGCCTTTTGTTGTTTCATCATACAATTCAATACCGCTGCCAAATTCAGATGAGTACTCATACATTTTTATGTACTGATCTTCGTAGAATCTCCAGGCCGGTGCCCATTTCACGGATACATCTTCTGCACTTTCCATACCTTCTGCGTTAACAGCTTTTACGACAAACGTAAATTCTGTGCCTTCAGTCAGGCCGGTAATAGTCAAACGGTCAGTAGTTTTATCGGTTGTAGGGTAAGCACCTTTTGCGCCGGAACCCTGGTAAACATATACCCTATAGAAAGAAACAGCTGCATCGGCAGAAAGTTTCCATTTGACGATTACAGCCGTATTGCTCTTTGAGGTAGCCATTGCTTCGGAAGGGCCTGTGGGCGGGATACCGACAATAAAATCTACCTGGTTGCTGTTAAGCTCTGTGCTGCCGTTAAATACCTTAATCTTTGCTTTCCCCTTCGGTACGCCGGCAGGAATCCTTACCTGAATTTGGGTTGCTGTCCATTTAAGATAATCGCTCGAGCCTACTGCACCCTGAACCTTATATTCAGTCGTGCCAAGAATAAAAGATACGGTACCTGGATCGGTTGCATCGCCAAAATCTGTACCATTAATAGTAACTGTATCGCCTGGCATGCCGTAACCGGGAGTTACGGAGGTTATAACAGGAGCGTCATCGGCAGGGGTTGTGGTTGTTTCGTCGCAAGCAGTAAATACCATCATGCCCAAAAGCAGGAATGCTGCTAAGATTTTAACATTGAATATTTTCATCAAACACCTCGTAAAAGTTAAAAAAATCAATTTTATATACGATAAAGAAAAATCAATTTTCAAAATTAATTAATAATTATTAATAATAATATTATTAAAAATACTCATTAACAATTGTTAATTTTTCAATTTACCTAAAACGGCGGTAATATCAAATTGTTTTTTTTATTCTGTTATTAGCGACAGCTCTTTTGCAAGAGCTCCTGTCAGCAGCCTGCGGTCGAATTTCAGGGCATAATTCTCGTCGGGGGTGGGCAATTTTTTATCTTTCCATAGATTATAATATGTCTCGATTGCTTTTTCAATCATACCTGCGTCTTTGGGATTGGTTGCAATTGCAGCTTTGGTATCCAGGGCAGCCCTGCGCATTTCGCCTTCGGGCACGCACATGAGCAATGGTTTTCGTGCGCCTATATATTCGTATAGCTTGCCCGGCGTGCGAACGGTATCGTCCAGGTACATCCACAAAACATCAGATTGCATTATGTCCCTGATAACATCATCGTGGTTCCTGAAGCCGGTAATATTGACATATCCCTGCAGGTTGTATTTCCCTATCAGCTTCAGGTGATTTTTTCTCATTATGCCCACAAAGCGGGCTTCGAGCCTGCCGGGTTCGATGTTGTTATTTTTAATGAAATTCGATAATGCTTTCAGGAAATATTTTGGTGTCCTGTTGTCCTGAAAAAGTCCCGAATGTGTAATTGTGAATGTGGATGCGTTAGGCACCGTGCCGCTAAACGGCTCGAAATCCTCTGTATCGTATCCCTGCGGCACTATAATGATGTCATCGTATGAAACGATTCCGTACCTTTTAATTAACAATTCTTTGGTATTGCGCGAAGTAACAATTATTTTCCCGGCTTTGTTCAGTATTTCGTTCTCAAGCTGTATGCAATAATTCTTATGGAATTTTGTAGGGAAATAATGAAACGGATTGTCAATCCATACATCCCTGTAATCGGCAATAAAGGGCACGCCGAATTTTTCGGAAAGTTCTTTTGCCACCAGAAAATCCGTAAAAGGAGGCGCAGTAGCAAATATGGCATCTATTTTATTTTTGGCAAACACCCTCTCGCCTTTGCGTACTGCTTTGGCTTTCCACGAGACAAACCTGTCGGGCTGGTAAACCGTACTAAGCATATATCTTGCAGCTTTTTGCAAAACGGTGGATGGAAACTTCACCTGCTTTTTTGTAGTTTTCTTTCTCGAAGTAGTCCTGAATACGGGCATTTGCATTGCTTCAGCTTCTTTTTGCAGAGATTCGTCGAAAGCATAATAAGGCGAAACATGGCTTGTCAGCACCAGGGGGTTCCATCCGTAAAGAGGCAGGTATTTGGCAAATTTCAGGGTTCTTTGCACGCCGCTAAGCCCCATCGGTGGAAAATAATATGCAATTATAAGGACGGTTTTCTCAGGCATTAATCCCCCCCCTTTTGCTCAGCCAAAGAAAAACCCCGGCATATACCGGGGCATATAGATATATTGATACACACGTCCATCATCGGTTGCTTACTATCCTTTTGTGCAGCCCTATAATGATACGATGTCGTCGGGTGCCACTGTCAGCGGTTTGCCGCCGGACTTGGTCACTAGGATTTCATCTTCTATCCTGATGCCGAATTTATCCGGCAGGTAAACGCCCGGTTCGATTGCGATAACAACATTTTCGGGAATTATCTGGTCGTCTTTCCTGAATGTAATAATCGGGAATTCGTGCACCATATAGCCTACGCCATGCCCCAGCGAATGCTTGAAATAATCGCCAAAGCCTTCTTTTTTAATCATATTGCGGGCAATTCCATCGAGAGTCTTGCCGTTCATGCCGGGCAAAACGCTTTCGGTAGCCTTGTCTTTTGCATTGAGAATAAGTTTATAGATTTGCTTCTGTTCTTTTGTGGGCTTGCCGATTACAAGAGTGCGTGTAAGGTCGCTGGCAAATCCTTTGTATTTGGCGCCCCAGTCGATAATTATAACATCGCCTTTCTTGAATTTCCTGTCGCTGGGCATGCCGTGAATTAACGAGCACCTGGGGCCGCTGACGACGATAGTATCGAACGGCACGCCTTCGCTGCCTAAGAGCGCTGCCTGGTAGTCGAGTTCGACGGCAATTTCCCGTTCGGTAACGCCGGGTTTTATCATCGGCAATACTTTATCGTAAGCTTCGAGCGCCAAAAGGCCGGCTTTGCGTATGCAATCAACTTCCTCGGCCGATTTTGGCTGGGTGAAACGCTCAACGACAAAACTATAAGGCTTGAATTTTATCGGCCTAATGACGTTCCTGATTTGCACGGCATCGGAATAGGACATTCTGTCGGATTCGAATGCCATAGACGAAACGCCTTTAAGCAATTTTTCCTTTTTTAGTAAAGTCCATGGATCGCGGCTGATATATGTTTTCATGTTTGGTAAGCGAAACAGTTCGTCCTTGATCTGCTCTTCATACCTGTCGTCTGTAACAAAAACCATCTCTTTTTCGGTAATAAACAGAGTGGCTGCCGAACCCGAAAAATTAGTCAGATAACGAATATTCGGTAAATACGTAACAACTAATGAATCGACCTTCAGGTCGTCGATAGTCGCATATATCTGATTGAGCCTCGTATCGACAACTTTTGGGTATTGATGTTCAGGAACGCTTTCGGTAACAGTTTTCTTTGCCATAGATTTTTTTAATTTCTTTTATTTAACAAAGTAGTTAGGTGATTCTTTCGTAATAATAACATCGTGTGGGTGCGACTCCCGCAGCCCGGCAGCCGTAATCCTAGTAAATCTTGCCTTTTCTTTCATCCCGGCTATGGTAGGGCAGCCGCAATATCCCATGGCAGCCCTTAGCCCGCCGGCAATCTGGTAGAGGGTATCGGAAACGCTGCCTTTGAAAGGCACCCTGCCTTCGATGCCTTCGGGCACCAATTTAGATATTTCGTCTTCCATATCCTGGTAATACCTGTCTGCCGAACCTGTTTTCATAGCTGCCAGCGACCCCATGCCCCTGTAGCTTTTGTAGGCCCTGCCTTCGTAAAGGATTTTGTCGCCGGGGCTTTCTTCGTGGCCGGCAAGCAAACTGCCAACCATAACACAGTCGGCGCCTGCTGCGATAGCTTTGCCGACATCCCCGGTCTGTTTGATTCCGCCGTCTGCAATAATAGGTATTCCGTGCTTGGCCGCTACGCTATAAACATTCATTATTGCGCTTAACTGGGGCACGCCGATACCGGCAACAATCCTGGTAGTGCAGATGGAACCGGGGCCTATGCCTACTTTAAGCCCGTCGGTGCCTGCTTCAATTAGTGCCCGGGCTGCCTCGCCTGTGGCAATATTGCCTGTAACGACAGGCAATTCCGGGAATTTCGACTTAATCATTTTCAAAGTGTTAATTACTGCTAATGTATGTGCATGGGCAGTATCTATAAAAACAGCGTCTGCGCCGGCATTGAATAATGCCTGCACGCGCTCGGTACAATCTGCTGAAACACCGACGGCAGCAGCCACACGCAGCCTGCCCTGTTCGTCTTTGCAAGCATTGGGATGGCTGCGTTTCTTGCTAATATCTTTAACAGTAATAAGGCCCTTTAGTATCCCGTTTTCATCGACTACCGGCAGTTTCTCTATTCTGTGTTTCTGCAGCATCATTTCGGCATCGTCGAGTGTGGTGCCTATCGGGGCTGTATATAATTTATCTTTTGTCATTACATTTTCTACTTTTTCGTTTGGGTCGGGCCCAAAACGTAAATCCCTGTTTGTTACGATACCGATAAGCTTTCTGCTGCCGTCAACGACAGGAATGCCTGAAATGCTGAAGTGCTGCATCAGGTTGAGCGCATCTGCAACTGTTTTGTCGGGAGTCAGTACAATTGGATTGCGTATCATCCCGCTTTCGGAACGCTTTACTTTATCTACATGCTCGGCCTGCTTTTCGATTGTCAGGTTTTTATGGATAACACCAATGCCTCCCTCGCGGGCAATAGCAATAGCCATCGAAGATTCGGTGACTGTGTCCATAGCCGCGCTGACAACGGGCATGTTGAGCGTAATACTTTTTGTCAGCCTTGTTTGCAGCGATACTTCTCTTGGCAGCACGCTTGAATATGCAGGAATAAGCAATACATCGTCAAAAGTAATTCCTTCGCCTGTTATTTTCTCTGATTCCATACTTTCAACCCATCTATTTTATTTATTTTAATTGCTTTGAAATTCTGATTGACATCAGACGCTAAAAAATTTTACAAAAATACGAAATTTTTCTTTAAATCTTACTTCGAGGTTACAGAAAAGGAAAAATAGTAATAAAAAGGGCAACCTACTCTGGCAGCCCTTAATAACAACGCAGACGTATTATTTATTAATGCGATTTTCTTGCGGCTTTCAGCATGTTTTCGGCAGCGGCGATTTCTTCTTTTATCAGCGCTGCTTCTTCTTTGGCTGCGCCTGCAAGTTTCCCTCTTGCAGCGTTCAAAATACCGTTAAGCTCGTTTTCGTTCAACTGTGCAGCATCCTGAGCGCTTTCTACGAGAATGGAAACTTTGTTCTGCCTTACTTCAGTGAATCCGGGGCTCGATGCAAAAAACAGTTTTCTGTTCTCGCCGTCGATGATTTTAATAATCCCCAGGCCGAGCGATGAAACAATTGCAGCATGGTTGTATAGTATCTGGAAAGGGCTTTTCGAGCCAGGTACCGAAACTGAAACAGCCTTGCCGGTAAACAGAACTTTCTCGGGGGTTACTATTTCCACATTTAATAGTTTTTCTTCCTGCATATTTATCTCAAGAAAATAATTCTAAATTAGTTACCTGCTTTTTTCGCTTTGTCGAATACTTCGTCGATAGTGCCGACATACCTGAAATATGTTTCGGGGATATGGTCGCATTCGCCTTCGATAATAGCTTTAAATCCTGCAATGGTATCGGCAATTTTTACATACCTGCCTTCGTAGCCTGTGAACTGCTGGGCTACGCTGAACGGCTGCGAGAAGAACTGCTGCATTTTCCTGGCGCGGTAAACTGTCAGTTTATCGTCGTCGCTCAGTTCATCCATGCCAAGGATATTGATAATATCCTGCAAATCTTTGTAGCTTTGCAGTATCCTGCGCACTTTCATAGCTGTTTCGTAATGTTCGTTGCCGATAACGTTCGGGTCCATAATCCTGGATGTGGAGTCGAGCGGATCGACGGCAGGATACAAACCGAGCGAGGCAATATCCCTTGAAAGAACCGTTTTTGCGTCTAAATGCGAGAATGTGTTGGCAGGGGCCGGGTCGGTCAAGTCGTCGGCAGGCACATAAACAGCCTGTACCGAAGTAATTGAGCCTTTGTTAGTCGAGGCAATCCTTTCTTCGAGAATACCCAATTCGGTTGCCAGAGTGGGCTGGTAGCCTACGGCTGAGGGCATACGGCCTAAGAGTGCTGATACTTCGGAGCCGGCCTGTATGAACCGGAAAATGTTATCGATAAACAGCAGCACGTCTCTGCCGTCTTCATCGCGGAAGTACTCAGCTGCCGTCAGAGCCGTCAGAGCCACCCTCGAACGCGCTCCGGGAGGCTCGTTCATCTGCCCGAAAACCAAAGCGGTTTTATTAATAACGCCGGATTCGTTCATTTCTATATAAAGGTCGTTGCCTTCGCGTGTACGCTCGCCTACGCCTGCGAACACCGAATAGCCTCCGTGGTGCTTTGCAATATTATGGATTAATTCCTGGATAATAACCGTTTTGCCTACACCGGCGCCACCGAAAAGGCCTGTTTTGCCGCCTTTGGTAAACGGCTCGATAAGGTCGATAACCTTAATACCTGTTTCGAACATTACTTTGCTGGTAGCCAGGTTGGTAAATTCGGGCGAAGGCTTGTGTATCGAAGTGCTTTTAGCCGAGACTATCGGGCCTTTGCCGTCTATAGGCTGGCCGATAATATTCATCATCCTGCCCAGTATTTCGGGGCCGGTAGGCACAGTTATGGGGCCATTGGTATCGATAACTGCCATGCCCCTGACCAGGCCGTCGGTTGTATCCATAGCTACCGACCTGACACGGTCTTCGCCGAGATGCTGCTGCACCTCGCAAACAAGTATGTCTTCTTCTTTCGAAACGGGATTGAGGCGCTTAATATGTAGCGCATTAAGGACTGCAGGGATATTACCCTCGGAAAACTCTACGTCGACAACAGGACCGATTACCTGTACTATGCGGCCTTCATTCATACTATTGAATTCCCTTTAAAAGTAAATGATTT
>DAINRZ010000038.1:0-13665 GCA_036741575.1 Kapaibacterium sp. (SeqCode) | reverse complement strand
AACTGCCGGGGTGGCAAAAATCCCAAATTCGCTGGATTTCGAAAATACCTTACCAGAAAATTTCGATGATTTTGTTAACTAATTTCTTGAAAAATATAATAGTATTAATCATCATTAATCGGAGTAACCGCTATGTTTAAAAACATGAAAATCAGGGTAAAGCTGATACTTGGTTTTGTAATTGTCGCTTTGCTGGCAGCCACTGTTGGCTGGGTAGGCTATAACGGAATGGGGTCTGTTATGGATGCACAGGATGAACTGGCTGCCGTAAGAATGCCCAGTGTCAAAAGCCTGTTGCTTATGATGGAGTCTGCTACCAACATTAAGGCACAGGAATTTGGGTTGAACAACCGGAGGATGTCTAACCTCGAAGACAGGGCAGTTTTCTTTAATAATATAAAAGAAGCATGGGAAACTATCGACAGAGAATGGAAAATTTATGAACCATTGCCACAAACCGAACTTGAAGAAAAACTCTGGAAAGAATTTGTGCCCGCATGGGAAGCATGGAAAAAGGCAGACCAGAAGGTGGTGGAACATTCAAAAGCAAAAGACGAGCTATTAAAGAAAGGGGTGGCAAAAGATGACCCGCAAATGACAACAATCGATTCATTAGTTTTTTTGGCAGTAGAGGAATCGAGGGTTTTGTTCAAACCTGTCGATGATTTGCTTGGCAAAATTACCGATGAAAACATTAAGGCTGCAGAAGAAGCGGATGTTAAGGCAGATGCATCGGCTAATTCGGCTACAATTCTATTGATAATTTTTATTGCCGTTGCGGTAGTAATAGCTATTCTTTTAGGAATATTAACCTCTGCGAACATAAATAAAACCATAAAGGAGTTGATGGATGAAACACAAAAGCTTGTAAAAGCTGCAGTTGACGGCAAGCTCGATACACGCGGAGATCCGAATAAAATTAATTTCGAGTTTCGTGAAATTGTCGATGGGGTGAATAAAACCCTCGATGCTGTTATCGGGCCTTTGAATGTTGCCGCTGAATATGTGGACAGAATCAGCAAAGGCGACATACCTCCCAAGATTACAGACAACTACAATGGCGACTTCAATGAAATAAAAAACAATTTAAACCAGTGTATAGAAAGCCTCAGCCTTTTGCTTTCAGATATGGCACATATGTCCAAAGAGCATGACTTGGGCGATATCGACGTTGTGATGGATGCGGGAAAATTCCAGGGCGCCTATAGAACGATGGCTCAGGGAGTGAATAATATGGTAAACGGCCATATCAGCGTTAAGAAAAAGGCTATGGCCTGCTTTACGGAGTTCGGCAATGGCAATCTCGATGCAAAAGTGGAACAGTTCCCGGGGAAAAAAGCTTTTATCAATGATACAATAGAAAAAGTAAGGGAAAACATTAAATTGCTCGTTGCCGATGCCGGTATGCTTGCAAAAGCAGCAGCAGAAGGCAAACTCGATACTCGTGCCGATGCCACTCGCCACCAGGGTGATTTTCGTGTCATTGTCGATGGCGTCAACAAGACTCTTGATAACGTAATCGGCCCGTTGAATGTTGCTGCAGAATATGTGGACAGGATTTCGAAGGGAGATATTCCGCCGCGAATAACAGACAATTATAACGGCGATTTCAACGAAATAAAGAATAATCTCAACCAATGTATCGATTCTCTCAACCTGCTGCTGTCGGATATGGCTCATATGTCCAAAGAGCATGACCTTGGGGATATCGACGTCGTTATGGATATAACAAAGTTCTTTGGGGCATACAAGGCCATGGCCGAAGGAGTAAACAAAATGGTAAACGGCCATATTAGCGTTAAGAAAAAAGCGATGGCTTGTATTGCCGAGTTTGGCAATGGTAATTTCGACGCTGATCTGGAGAAGTTCCCGGGCAAAAAAGCATTTATAAACAATACGATTGAGAAAGTCCGTACAAACCTAAAAGGCTTGATCGAAGACATGAATTATATGTCCAAACAGCATGATTTGGGCGATATCGACGTAGTAATGCCATTGGATAAATATGAAAACTCCTTTAAAGTAATGGCTGCGGGTGTAAACGACATGGTTAACGGGCATATCAGCGTTAAGAAAAAGGCTATGGCCTGCTTTACGGAGTTCGGCAAAGGAAACCTGGATGCTAAAATCGAACAATTCCCGGGTAAAAAAGCATTTATTAATGAGACGATAGAGAAAGTGCGAGTCAATATTAAATCATTGGTTGCCGATGCCAGAATGCTTGCAACAGCAGCAGCCGAAGGGAAGCTCGACACACGGGCAGATGTTACCAAACACGAAGGAGATTTCAGGGTAATTGTAGAGGGAGTAAACAGAACTCTCGACAACGTTATCGGCCCTTTGAATGTTGCCGCTGAATATGTTGACAGAATATCCAAGGGCGATATTCCTCCAAAAATTACAGATGAATATAAAGGCGATTTCAACGAAATTAAGAATAACCTTAATTTGTGTATCGATGCTGTTAATATGCTGGTAGCCGATGCCGGAATGCTCACCAAAGCTGCTGCCGAAGGCAGGCTCGAGACACGAGCCGATGCTTCGCGCCATGGCGGGGATTTCAGGGCTGTGGTCGAAGGCATAAATAACACACTTGATTATGTCCTGGATCCTATCAATGAGGGGGCAAGAGTGCTGGAAACCATGGCCACAGGCGATTTGTCGGCAAGGGTAACAGGCGATTACAAAGGCGGGCACGCCAAGATTAAAGAAAGCATTAATACCCTTGGCGATTCACTTAGTTCGTTGATAAGCCAGGTGCTCGAAATGACCCAGAATGTATCAAGCATAGCGCTGCAAATGTCGAGCACAGCCGAAACAATGGCGGCAGGCTCGCAGGAACAGGCTGCCCAGGCCGATGATGTATCGACTGCGGTAGAAGAAATGTCGAGAACAATAACAGAAAACGCGATGTCGGCTCATAAAACGGTTGAAGAAGCAGAGAAAAATAAAAATATTGCAAATGACGGCGGTTCTATTGTAGAACAAACCGTTCAGAAAATGAAAGATATTGCAGGTGTCGTCAGCCAGTCTGCCCAAAACATGGAGAAGCTCGGCGAATCGAGCACCAAGATTGGCGAGATCATCTCGGTAATCGATGATATTGCCGACCAGACAAACCTGCTGGCATTGAACGCCGCAATCGAAGCTGCACGCGCAGGCGAACAGGGACGCGGGTTTGCCGTCGTTGCCGACGAAGTGCGGAAACTGGCAGAACGCACTACAGAAGCCACGAAGCAAATAGCAGATATGATCAAGGGAATACAGGCCGAAACTCAAAATGCCGTAAAAGTAATGAATATCGGCAATCAGGAAGTTACAAACGGTATTCAACTGGCAGACAAGGCTGGCAAGTCGCTTCAGGAGATTGTATTAAGCTCGCAGGATGTACAGATGATGATTAACCAGATTGCTGTTGCCAGCGAAGAGCAATCCTCGACAAGCGAGGAAATTGCCAAGAACGTCCAGTCGATTAACCAGGTGACAAACGAAAGCGCCAAAAGGATACAAGACATTGCCGAATCTTCAGATAACCTTGCCAGGATGATAGAGACCTTAAATGATTTGCTAAAGCAATTCAAAGTAAATAATATGAACGGAAATGGCAAATCCGGATATATGGGTGGGGGAAGAATATTAGGTGAAGGAAATGGCCATAAAACCGGGAAACAATTGGCAGATAGTGGTGTCCTGATTAATTAGACTCTATTAATCATAAACGGCAAAAATAAAAATGCAGGCGCCCTAAAGCGCCTGCATTTTGCTTTTATAATTACCTGCATTCTCGTGTAAATATTTAAATCATTTATTTTTCAATGAAAATTATTATTAATCCTTTCGTATTTTAGTAGTTTGAGATTTGTACAAAATTGAAAAAATATTAATATATGAAATATTTTATGAATATAAATAAACTAATTCATCAACTATCAACAAGGGATATGCTATGAAACCATTCGAAAACCAGGTTTATTATGATTTTACGAACAAAGCCAATGCAACGCGTCAACGGAAGGTAATTGAACAGGTAAGGCTCCAGCTTGGCAAAGAATATCCTAACATTATCGGCGGCGAGGAAGTAAAAACACAAAAGAAGACCAAGTCTTATAATCCCGGCAATACAAGCGAACTTATCGGTGTATTCCAGAAGGGTGGCCAAAAAGAAGCAGAAGCAGCTATCCAGGCTGCTGCAAAGGCGTTCGAGACATGGAAATATACTTCTGCCAAAGAAAGAGCAGATTATTTGTTCAAGGCAGCAAAAATCGTCAAGAAACGCCGGATGGAAATTAATGCATGGATGGTGCTCGAAGTAGGCAAAAACTATCTTGAAGCCGATGCCGATACATGCGAAGCTATTGATTTCCTCGAGTTTTACGCCAGGGAAGCTCTCAGGTATGGCCAGAACCAGCCTCTGACACCCTACGCAGGCGAAAAGAACGAATATTTCTACATACCCCTGGGTGTTGGCCTTTGCATTCCCCCGTGGAACTTCCCGTTTGCAATTATGGTTGGTATTACTTCGGCAGCAATCGTATCGGGAAACACAGTTGTTATGAAGCCCTCGAGCGAATCGCCCATGATGGCATGGCTGTTTGCCGATATCCTTAGGGAAGCCGGCCTTCCGTCGGGCGTGCTCAACTTCTTCGTTGCCAGCGGCGCCGAAGCAGGCGACTATATGGTCGAGCATCCCCTTACCCGCTTCATTTCCTTTACCGGATCTATGGAAGTAGGCCTTAGGATTAATGAATTAGCAGCCAAAAAATCCGAAGGGCAGATTTGGATTAAAAGAGTAATTGCCGAAATGGGCGGCAAGGATACCATTGTCGTCGATTCCGAAGCAGATATCGATTCGGCCGTTCAGGGCACACTTGCATCGGCATTCGGTTTCCAGGGCCAGAAATGCTCTGCATGCTCGCGCGTTGTCGTCGATAAAGCCGTTTACAAAGAATTTGTTTCTAAACTAAAGGACGAAGCCGAAAAGATTGAGATAGGCGACCCGACGGATAATTTTAGAATGGGCCCCGTAGTAAGCGCCAGTTCCGAAGCAAAGGTGCTCGAATATATTGAAATCGGCAAAAAGGAAGGCAAACTGCTTCACGGCGGCAAAAAAATCCAGGGCCTGAATGGTTACTATATCGAACCGACTATATTCCATGAAGTTGCTCCCAATGCCAGGCTGTCTCAGGATGAAATTTTCGGCCCGGTACTGGCAGTTATTAAATCCAAAGACTATGACGATGCGCTCAAAATTGCTAACAATACAATATATGGCCTTACAGGGGCTGTTTATTCTAAGAACAAACAGAAACTGGAACGTGCAAAACGTGAATTCCATGTGGGCAACCTTTACCTGAACAGGAAGTGCACAGGCGCTTTGGTCGATGTTCATCCTTTCGGCGGCTTCAACATGAGCGGCACCGATTCGAAGGCAGGCAGCCGGGATTACCTTATGCTATTCCAGCAGGGCAAATCCGTTGCCGAAAAAGTGAAATAAATACAGGCAATTATTATAGCCTGCTGCTATGAATTTTTAAGGCTATCAATTTGGGATAAAGGCTCCCGGGAATATAATTTTGGGAGCCTTTTTGCGTTGCTTCGCCCCAATAACTGCTTTAATGAGGCGAACAGAATTTCCAGGGTATTCTTTAAGTCATTTACTAAAAATGAATTATTGTTACTTTGTTTGTAACATAATTTGTGACAACCTGGATTATTTTTTTTCTTTTACTATTTTTCTTTTGAAAATGATTTTTGCAACGACAGTCTAAGTATATATATTAATTCGACTTACCAAATGATGATATTGATTTCGCGAAAATCTAACAAACAATCCAAAATTGTATATATCAATAATAAAGGTATAACTAATTAAGGGAGAAATTGCCTAATTTAAATAGAGTTGAGAATTGAGAAATAAATGCATTTATTGCTGATGAATTGTGGCGGTAGCAATAAAAAGGCGATGGTGGCAGTGAAGATGTGAATTCGAGTAATGAGTGGGCACAAGCGTGATTGGAAGGAAAAAATGAGAAGTGATAAGAAAAAAAATATATTGATATGCATTGCATTTTTGTTTTCGGTATTCCCTGTTTTCCAGGCTGCCGAGGCAACAGACTGGGAAGTTTTGGTTTCGAACTCACCTGCTCCGGGCTACCTGAAATTCGACTGGATGAATGATGACATATTTTGCCTGTGGGATAATTATGGCATTAAGCAGTATAAAACAAATCCACAGGGTTTTAGAGGTAATGTTATTTTCAAGTACCTCGGTAACGGTTTATGGATTGCAGACGGCAGCAGGGTTGCAGGTGTACGAAAATATTACCTATTCAACGAAGAAATGGTATTGGTTGACAGTATCCCCCTAAGCACTGAATATGAATTCGATTACCATGAGGTTGAATTATTATCCAATGGACACTACTTGGTTTTGTATTCTGAAAAAGTACCGGTGGATATGAGCATGGTTATTGATGGGGGAGATCCCGATGCAATAATATCAAACTCGGTTATTGTTGAAACAGACAGGACAGGAAACGTTTACTGGGAATGGAAGTCTCTTGATTATCTCGAAGTAACCGATGCAACACCCGATATCGATCTAACTCAGCCTAATATTGATTTTGCGCACATTAATTCGATTGCCGAGACAGCAGACGGCAATCTCCTGGTATCTTTCAGGCACCTGGACGAAATAATAAAAATCGACAAAACGAGCGGCGCAATTATCTGGAGGCTCGGAGGCAAATACAGCAAAAACAACCAATTTACATTTGAAAATGATCTGATTGATGGTTTTACAGGGTTTTCGCACCAGCATTCAGTTTCGATACTTAGTAACGGCAATTTGCTGCTTTACGACAATGGGAACCTTCGGAACAACAAGTTTTCGAGAGCTGTTGAATATGTAATCGACGAAGAAGAAAGGAAAGTGACAAAAATATGGGAATACAGGCACTCGCCGGATATTTTTGTGGCATCGCAGGGGAGTGTTTGCCGCCTTTCGAACGGCAACACACTTATAAATTGGGGGCTCGACAGAATTACGGAAGTCAAACCTGACAAAACCAAAGCATTCGAGATGGTTTACACAAACACAGACCCCAAACGCAGCGGAATAGTGTACAGGGCAACCAGGCTGGTTACGCGAATGGATGCCGTATCAAAGGATATTGCTGCAACGGGGAGCTATGGCTTCAATAATATGGGAAATACGACTGGGATTAATCTTTTATTGGATTATTTAGAAGGCAACGGGACAATAACAATTGAAAAACACGCCTACCTGCCGCCCAATCCGGAATTGAACGACAAAATTTATACTGGTTTCCTCCCTTACAGATGGGTTATTACCGGAGAAGGTATCGATTCAATGCGCGGATACCTAAACCTGAATACGGAAACGATTAACCTTCCGGCGGAAGGAGGGAAAATAAGATTTTACCGGAGGGAAAAAGAATCCAAAGGGGATTTCAATTATATTGAGACCGTATTTAACAGGCAAACAGGTGAATTAACTGCTAAGATATCTGGGGTTGGAGAAATCATTGCATGCATTAACGACCTTGCTAAACCGATAATAAAATGCCCTGCCGATGGGACTGAAAATGCCGGATGCGAGGGAATAATTTGCTGGGATAGCGTAAAAGCTGCCGAAGGATACAGATTGCAAATTGCAGAAGATTCTCTTTTTGCAGCCGTTTGTTTCGATACTTCGGTAATTGGTGAAGTTAATACAAATTACCGTGGATTGGAATATTCCCAAAACTATTATATACGTGCCAGGTCGTTCAACAGCGGCGATACCTCTGAGTGGTCTGCAGTTGCAGCCGTAAAAACAAGCCTGCCGCCCGCTGCCAGCCTTTTGCTGCCTCCGTCTAATAAAATCGGCACACATTTAGCCGACACCCTTTCATGGAATATTATAAATGGTATCGTTTCTTATAAATTGCAAATATCACCGTTACAGGATTTTAGTGTATTACTAAAAGACACTATTCTTGAAGCAAACTATTATGTTCTGAACGGAATTAATTATAATACAAAGTATTACTGGCGGGCTAAAGCCACTAAGGGCGAAATAAGCGGCGATTGGTCGGAAGTTCGTAGTTTCACCACAACCTTGCCTGCACCTGCCCTGATATACCCGTCTGACGATTCCACCGGTATGCCGCTTTCCGGGATGCTTTATTGGGGCAAAGTGGCCGGCTCGGCATCCTACAGCCTGGAATTATCAATGTCTTTGGATTTCAAACCGATAATTATTTCGAAGAAAAACCTGCCGGATAAGGAATTCCGGTATGATGGCCTGCTTCCTTTCACAAATTATTATTGGAGGGCCAGGGCGTGCCGTGCTTACGATACAAGCAAATGGTCAGAAACCTTCCGTTTCAGGACTCTGGCTGTGCCGCCGGCGCTAATCAGCCCGGCCGAGGATGCACAGAAACAGCAGTTGCAAATAACGTTTGAATGGGAAGGCCTCCCGACTGCCATTTATTATTCGGTGCAAATTTCTGCAGATAATAAATTCTCAGGTTTGTTTCTCGACACTACCGGCATTGTGCAGAATAAAGTTATTATTGGCGGATTATCCTCAAGCAGGCAATATTTTTGGAGAGTTGCCGCAAAGTATGGCGATACTACATTAGTATGGTCGGAACCCCGAAAATTTATTACTGTAGATAAAACTCTGCCAGGTGTGCCTCAACTTCTTACGCCGGTTAATTCATCGGTTAAGCATTTGGAGGGTGTTTTGCAATGGAGGGGAACGAATTCTTATGAACGTTTTAGGGTTCAGATGTCAACAGATACGAAGTTTGAATCAAAATTAACGGATACTTTAGTAATAGCCAAGGATTCATATAATTACCACAGCCTGCAATATGATAAAATATATTTCTGGAAGGTCAGGTCCGAAATCGACGGCGACAGCAGCGGATGGTCAGAAATAAGGATGTTTAGGACCGTTAAAGAAAAAGCAAAGCTTCTGGCGCCGAATGATGAACTTACTCAGGCGCCTGTTAAAGGGAGATTTGAATGGGAAGCACAAGAAGGGGCAAGTGGCTATAATTTTCAATTATCGGATGATCCCGGCTTTAATGATATTATAGCCGATACTCTGCTTGGAGCGGTTAACTTTATGGATTATAACGGGCTTGCTGAAAGCAGTTTTTATTTTTGGAGAGTCAGGTACATTGTCGAAGGTAAATCCGGTAACTGGTCGGATATATTTTGCTTTGTAACAGAAAGCAGTAACCCACTGCCCACACCCATCCTGGCACAACCAGATAACGGCAGTACGGGAATACCTGTGTGGGGCTCGCTTACCTGGAAACCAGTGAAAGGCGCAGGCAGCTATTGGGTGGCAATATCATCAGATGTTAATTTTGAGGACATAACGGCAAGCTTCAAAGATATTACCGAATGCCATATAAATTACAGTGGATTGGAATTCAATAAGAATTATTTTTGGAGAGTAACTGCTTTCAATTTATCAAATACAAGCCGCTGGTCCGAAATAAGGTCCTTTTTAACTGAGCTTAGGCAACCTGTTAATATTACTCCAGTAGATGGGGCAGAAAAGGAGCCTGCGGCTGGAAGCATTATGTGGCAAAGCATTGACGGAGCAGAATACTACAGGGTTCAGATTTCGCAGAGCGCCGATTTACAGCCTGTTATATTAGATACAGTGGTATTATCTGAAAATGTTTTTAATTATAAGCTTGACTATTCATCAAAATATTACTGGAGGATACAGGCCGGCAGCATTAATAATACCAGCCGGTGGAGCATACCAAGCAGCTTTGTTACTTTACATCATAGTTCAGGCGTATTTTCCCGGGAACAGAGCTTTATAATATTCCCTAATCCGGCAGATGATTTTCTCGAAATTAAAAACTACGATTCGATACATACTTCTTATTACACAATAATCACTTTAGAAGGCGATATTGTTTTATCGGGTAATCTCGAATCGAATAAAATTAATATAAGGCATTTGACTTCGGGTTGCTATTTTATACAAATAAACGGGAAATGCATTGCATTTGTAAAGCTATGATAATAATTAAGTTGCGGTAATTTACCTAACAAACCTGATATTTAATTGTATATATAGTAATAATGTTTTTGCTAGTATAGATGAAGAATTACGGAACCGGGCATAAAAAATGAAATTTAAATATATAATACTAACGTTGTTTTTGCTGCTTTTTATTAACGGGCAATACATTTTCGCTCAGGGGCATTGGATTCTGAACAAATCGGATGACCCTGCCCCGGGCTATATTAAATTTAATACATCTGCAATAAAACACTTCTCTCTTTGGGATAATTACGGCCTTCAGCAATATATCACAACACCTTACCCCCAATTGAAACTAATATATTACAGGCTGCTGAAAAACGGCTACTGGATAGCTATGGGCAATCCCGGGCCCAGCAAATACAAATATTACCTGCTCGACCAGGATTTGAACCTAGCAGACAGTATTCCTTTGTCTTCAAAATACAAAGTAGATATTCATGACGTAGAATTACTCGCAAACGGTAATTATCTTGTTTTATATACTACTCCAATATATGTCGATATGAGTAAACTAATCGACGGCGGCTTTCATACGGCAAGGGTAACTACATCAGTGATTGTGGAGACTGATATTGAAGGCAACACAATATGGGAATGGAAATCGGCAGACCACCTTAATATCCTGGATGCTACAAAAGATATCAACCTTACTGAAATATCCATTGATTTTCCACACGCTAATTCCTTTTGCGAAGACAAAGACGGAAATATTATCGTTTCTTTCCGCCATTTGGATGAAATCGCAAAAATCAACAGGTCAACAGGCGAGTTTGTTTGGCGTATGGGTGGCAGTTCATCCAAAAACAACCAATTTACTTTTGTTAACGACGAAGATGAAAACGGATTTACAGGTTTTTCGCACCAACACTCTGTGTCAATATTGGACAACGGCAACCTTCTGATGTACGACAATGGCAATATGAAACCTATCAGGTATTCGAGGGCTGTGGAATACAAGCTCGATATTGCCGGCAAAACCGCAACGAGAATCTGGGATTACAGAGCCAATCCCGATATTTATGTCAGTTCGATGGGAAGTACGTTCAGGCTGCCAAACGGCAATACCCTGATTAATTGGGGTTCGAACAGGATATTCGAGGTAAATCATAATAAGGAAATAGCTTACGATTTGCAATATATTCCCGAAGACAATCGGGAAATTGCAATATACAGGGCTTATAAATACATAACAAAAATGGATGCAGTGACGCAAACAGTGAATACTGCCGGAGATTTTCTTTTTCAAAATGAAACTTTCAATACAAATATTGGTTTAAATATTTCGAGCATTACCGGAAGCGGGGATATAGTCATTCAGAAACATTATTACTCTCCCCCGGAAGCCGAATATTCCGATTCGGGATTTGTTGCACTGCTCCCACTTAGGTGGGTCATCTCACAAAGTGATAACATATCTGAAGTGTCGGGAAATATCACTTTCAGTTTGGGAAATATACCTGAATCGGTCATACACAAAAAGTTCGGTATTTTTAAAAGGGACAAAGAGGCAAAAGGTGTCTTTAATTTGGTAAAGTCCACTTTTAATCCATCCAATAGAATCCTTGAAGCAAATTATGCCGGAACCGGCGAATATGTTGTTGCATATTTCGACATTGGCATACCTTCTGTAAAATATCCTGTTGATGGCGATACAGTTATAGGAGTTTCGGGATTTATAAAATGGGATGCCATACCGGGTGCAGGGAAATATCGGTACCAGTTATCCCAGACAAATGATTTTAAGCAAGTTATTCTCGACTCGGCCACCGAAAGTTTATCGGGTTATTATGGAATATTGAATTATAGCACACAGTATTATTGCAGGCTTAAAGCATTCAGCAAAGCCGATACATCCGAATGGTCGCAGGTAATTTCTTTTACAACCGAAGCGATGCCTTTGGTTCAATTGTTGCAGCCCGAGGACGGTTATCCGGAATACCGGAAAAGCGATTCCTTAACTTGGGCCGGTATTGCCGGTATCTCAGATTATTGGCTGCAGATATCAACTGAACCAACTTTTAAAAGTAGCGTGTTATCTGTCCAAGTGCAGGGAACTATATATAAGGCACAGGACTTAACGCCATTTACTAAGTATTTCTGGAGAGTAAAAGGCTTTTCGGATGCAAGTACAGGCGACTGGTCGGAAACTCGCAGTTTTACCACAGGCCTTCTGCCGCCGGCCCTCATATCACCAGGCGACAACTCTATAGATGTACCCAGAAATGGAATGCTAATATGGAAAAATATTCCAGGCATTTCCTTCTATCAGGTGTTACTTTCTGATGATAAGGAATTCAATCAAACACTTGCCGGCTCGGATAAATTAACAGATACTTTGTTTGAATACAAGGAACTAAGGCCAATAATGAGTTATTATTGGAAAGTTAGGTCGGTTTTGGATGCCGATACGAGTGAATGGTCGGATGCTTTTCAGTTTTCGACAAAGGGGGACTATACTCTGCATCAACCAATTTTGCTAAGCCCATCCGATTCGACTATTGCCAGTCCGGTAACAGGGATTTTATATTGGCAGGCTGTCGAGGGCGCCGATACTTATCTTACTGAAATATCTGACGATTACGCATTCGAATCGGTTGTAATTTCAAACGATGAGATTAATGATACGCTCTTCAACTATGGCAGTTTGGATTATAACCGCATGTATTTTTGGCGTGTTACTGCCTTCAACGACAGCGCATCGAGCCCGAATTCTGAGGTTTGGGCCTTCACAACACGGCTGGAACCCCCAAAGGCAGTAAATCCGCCGGATAGTTCTAAGAATCAGCCCGAAACAGGCAACATTATGTGGACCAGTTCAAGCGCTGCAGTGTCATATATATTGGAAATTTCTGAGGATTTTGAGTTTAACACAATAATTATTCAGGATACTATTGAAGATGATACAACTTACAATTACAAATTAAAGCCTTTGGCTGAATATTTCTGGAGAGTGAAAGCCTTGAATAATGAGAATTACAGCAGGTGGAGCAATACAAGCAGTTTTTCGATCGGCCCCCCAACAGATATTCCCGAGCTTTATAAGTATTACCGGGATTATGTTTATCCAAACCCGGCCCGTGACAATTTATACATACAGCTGTCAGAGTGTGTTAATAGCCTTTACAGCATATACTCAATTAATGGCATGCAGGTTGCCAAAGGATATACCGAAGGCTGCAAAGTAAACATCAGTTTTCTATCACCGGGATATTTTATATTAAAATCCCAGGACAGGTTTTATTATTTTGTTAAATACCAGTGAGTTATGGACAAACAAACCAAAGTAATGCCGGATTTTCTTTTTCTTTGTTTTAATGGTACGCAACAGTATAGTATATAATTGATTAACAAGCCACAGACAATATAATTTTATTTATATATCCTGTGAAAAAACATAAACATTATTCGTAATATTATTTTTGATTTTTATTGTAAATATTCAATTTATTAGTATGTAAAAATTAATTATTTTACTTTATTTTGCCGATATTTTAACTGAAAATTATTGTAATGATTTTTTAATAAACAAAGTATGTATGAGAATATCCTGATGAAAGCAAAACCACTACTTGCAGCCA
>DAINRZ010000037.1:0-13800 GCA_036741575.1 Kapaibacterium sp. (SeqCode) | reverse complement strand
GCGCCGATAAAGAAGATGAAATAATCGGAACAAAAATTACCGACTGGGTGGCAGAAGAATACCTTCCTATTGCTGAATTGAACATTGCTTCCAAGTTTGCCGGAAAGAACACACCAGCTATATCCTATTTGCTCAAAAGAATTGACGGGAGTGTATTCTTTGCCGAGATTAATTCTTCGCCTCTGTATGATGATAATGGTAATTCCAAGGGAATTATTTCGGCAGTAAGAAACATTACCGAAAGAATAGATTATGAAAAAAAACTTGAAGAGAGCGAAAGAAACCTTACGGAAATACTAAAAAAATCTCCACTCCCCATTATTCTGCTGAATAATAATGATATGATCGAGTTCATTAACGAAGAGTTCGAAAATATATTCGGCTATTCAAGCAATGAAATGAAAACGTTAGATGGCCTGCTAAGTTATTTTAATACAAAGGAGATTATCACCGATTGCATACATTCTGGTTTCGATTCAAGCCACTATAATAACAGTGATTTAAAGTATAACAACGAAGCTGATTTCATAACGAAATCCGGAACTATAAAAACAATTCAATTGAATTATACAAAGATTAAGAATAAAAAAATTATTATTCTGAATGATATTACTGAATCGAAAAACGCTCAAAAGAAAATACTCGAAAACTTCGCTATGCTTTCGTCCATTATCGAAAGCCCTTCAGATATGGTTATTTATTCACTTGATAAAAACCTAAACTTCACTGCTTTCAATTCAAATTACAAAAAGGAAATTAAGATTTTATATGGCACCGACATTCAATTAGGAATGAATATCGAAGAAGTTATCATTAATAATGATGAACTTGCAAGACTGAAGAGAAATTTCTCCCGAGTCCTGGAAAACGGCGAACAATATAAACTAATTGAGGATTTTGGCAAAGGAGGCCAAAAAAAGTATTTTGAATCTGCTTACAATCCAATCTTCGATAATCATGATTCAATTTCGGGTGTCACGGTATTTATTAATAATATAACCGAAAGAGTAAAAGTAAAATCTGCTTTGAGGGCAAGTGAAGAAAAATTCAAGCTTGCTGTCAACCAAGTGCCTGGAGTTATCTGGACCGTCGATAAAAACCTTGTATTCACAATGTCGGTGGGTGCGGGATTAAACAAACTAAAGCTGAAGTCGGGCCAGGCAATAGGCATGACGCTATTTGAATTTTTTAATAATCCCGATAAAGACTATAAGCCTATAGCTATGCATATAAAGGCGCTTAGAGGAAATTCGGTCGGTTTTGACTTTATGTTGGGCAACATTTACTATGAGGTTAATCTGGAACCTCTGAAAGATGAAAATGGTGAGATTATCGGAATTCTTGGCATTGCACTGGATGTTTCGGAAAAGATAAAAACTGAGAAAGAAAAAAGGATAACAGAGTTTAGATATAGCCAGATGATTGGTAATATTCCTGTAGGAATTATCGTTCATTCTTCGGATTCGGATATTCAAATTGCAAATAGCGCAGCATGCGAAATCCTGGGTGTTCCACACGAGAACAACGACTTAAGGGATTTAACCGGAAAATATTGGAATGTCTGCGATGCAAACTATAGTTATATAAAACCCGATCAACACCCGTTTAATATCGCTGTTAAAACAGGTTTGCCGGTAAAGAATATAACAGTTGGATTTATTGACGATACATCCGGCAAAGTTAAGTGGGCGCTGCTTAATGCTTTCCCTGTTTTTAATTTTGAGAATATTCCTGAGCAAGTTATTGTTGTACTATTAGATATTAACGATAAAAGGAATACGGAGGAATTGCTGGAAAAACAGCGCCTGCAGTTGTTCTCAATCATGGAAGGTATGGAAGAACCAGTCTATGTGCAAGACCCGGGCACATACGATATCCTGTTTGCCAATGATGCTTTCCGTAAGGTATTCGGAAATCCCGATTCGGGAAAATGCTACCAGGTGATATATAAAGACCAAGAGCCGTGTTTGTTTTGCTCTAACAAATTCTTATTTAATAACAAGTCGCATGATAACTATATCTGGGAGATGTTCAATATTCGGAACAGCCGCTGGTACAGATGTATCGACAGGGTAATAGAGTGGTCGGATAACAGGAAAGTAAGATTCGAAATTGCCATTGATATTACTGATATGAAAAATGCCAGGCAGGAACTTGAAGAAACAAAAGCACTATTTACAGCAGCTCTCGAGCAGGTACCGGCCGGAATAATTATTACTGATGCAGCTGGCAGCAAGATAAGAATTATGAATAATGCTGCAGGCAGCATTCTTCAGGCAGATATTAAAAAACTGCTCAGCAAGGATATTCTTGATGGATTGCCATGGCAAACCCTTACTAAGGACCATGAGATTATTGCCAGCGAAGATTTGCCTGTTGTCAAAGCTGCCCGAGGAGATATATCCGAAAGTAATCAGGAGCTTATTATTAGAAGAATCGATGGTTCCGACATATGGGTTCTCTCAAATGCCGCACCTGTATATAATAATAACGCAGAAATTATTGCAGGTATTACTATCTTTAACGACATCTCAGAAAGAGTCTCACAAATAAAGGTAAAAGAAGAACTAATTAGCAACCTCGAAGCCAAAAACATTGAAATGGAAAGGTTTATATATACGGTCTCGCACGACCTGAAAAGCCCTCTGGTGACTATAAAAGGATTTTCGGGCATGATAGAGCAGGACATAAAAGACGGCAACCTTGCCAGGGCTATTAAAGACCTTGGGAGAATAAGCAATGCAGCAGATAAAATGCAGGAGTTACTCGAAGGATTACTTAAAATCAGCAGGATTGGAAGAATTGAAGCAAATAATACGACAGTTAATATAAATGAAATTGTCAATGAAGTTATTGCATTGCTGAATATTAAAATCAATGAACTTCATGCTGCTGTTGTAGCCGAAAGCAACCTTCCACTTGTAAACGGTGATAAAATAAGGATTTTCGAAATCTTTCTTAATTTAATCGATAATGCATTAAAGTTTGCAAAACCGGGAATAAACCCAATAATTGAAATCGGTTGCGACAGGTCGGAGCCTGATTGCTTTTACATCAGGGATAATGGCATTGGGATTGATCCTAAATACCACGAAAAAGTATTCAATTTATTCGAGAAGCTCGATATTAAGTCAAATGGCACGGGCGTAGGCCTGGCTCTTGTCAAACGTATTATCGAAGTGCAGGGCGGTGCTATTCATATAAACTCCGACGGCGCCGGAAACGGAACAACTTTCCGATTTTCCCTGCCTTGTTCCATAAACAATTGGGAGGCGCAATGAAAGGCGAACCTATCAAAATACTGCTCGTTGAAGATAACAACGACCATGCCGAACTCATTCTCAGAAGCTTCAACTCGCACAGGATAGCTAACAGGATACACCATGTCGCTGATGGCGAGGATGCCGTTGACTTTGTATTTGGCAGGGGAAAATACAGAGATGAAGCCAACCTGTTCAAGCCCAATCTGATTCTCCTCGACCTCAGGATACCCAAAATTGACGGGCTCGAGGTTCTGAAAAGAATCAAAAGCTCTGATGAATACAGGCAGATTCCGGTTGTCGTGCTAACATCCTCGGAAGCGGAAAAGGACATCTTCAACGCTTACGCACTACAAGTTAACAGCTACCTTACCAAGCCTTTGGATTTTGCTAAGTTTCAACAATTAATGGACGACCTTGGATTCTACTGGCTGGGGTGGAATGTAAATCCCATCCAACAATAATTTCATACTCAACTGACTGTTATCTTATGTTGATTATCAAATATAAAGTTATATCAACCTTATTTTAAAGAATTTCTTTAGTTCTAAATATTTCATAAATTTGAGGGCGCAACCCTGTAAACGTATGAAATTATTGGGATTAAGGCGCTAATCTTACAATAAAGAAAAGATTAAGATTAATCCGGTGATTTCCACAGTCAAACAAAAATGCCGATTCCCAATATATTAATTGTCGGGCATTTTTATCCTCTAACTCCGAAATCCATCAGATGAAGAGGATATTATTCAGCATTAGCGTAGCGGTAGCTTAGTAAATCACCAAAGGAACAATTTTCAAAAAATACAATACCTTCACTATGGTAATACTTGTAATTGCATGAAAATAAAATCCGGAGATTCAAATAATCTCAGATTTTCTTAGCAGTAAAAACACCGTTTGTTATCGATTTAGTCTGGCCGCTCGAAATCGATTTGCCGATGAAGCTGAAAGTTCCCTTACATGTTTTATCGTCGAGTTGAGTGATAACAAGCGACCCGCTTTGAGCAATAAAAACTTCCTGACTGCCGCTTGTATAGCCCCCAAAGTAAATACCGCTTCCCAAATCGAAATTACCTACGCCAGAATTGTTGATAGTAAACTGAATTGCTTCTTTGGTAGTTGAATTAATTCCGTTAATGGTCATTACAGCAGTACTGCCGTCGCGGACAAAATTCGCCATCCCGCAGAAATCAGCACCGTCAACTTTGGCGGATATTTCGCATCCGGAATTGTTAGTGTCGGCCGGATTATCGTCGTCTTTGCAGGCAGGCAGCGTTGTTAAAATAACTAAGAAAAAAGCTGTAAATAATTTTAAAAAACGATTAACCATAAACCCTCCAATAGTTAAAATTTCAGATACTCAAAATAATAATTAATTAGATAATCTGAAAAAATTCGTTATTACTGTATCAGGTTTTGTGTTTCGTGAATTGCAATACAATATTTTATTTTTAGTTTTGATTATAATGCCTGGCAGTTACAATCCTATATTCTAATAAAAAGTATAAACTAGCACATTTTTCTTAACAATCATTTAGGTTGCAAGTTATAATTATCTCTCATGCTGTTATTTCTAACAATATTAACAAAAACTTAACCGGAAAAAAAATAAAAAATTCCGGGAAAAAATCAAATATAATATTTAGTTTTGTTATCGTGTTATTGCTAATTAAGTCACAAGAATTCGGTGAGTAAACTTAAATATTATTTTATCGGCAGTTTATCGGGCATAATGCTTGCCCTATCTTTTCCGCCTATGCCATTCTTTTTACTGGCTTTCGTCGCATTTGTGCCGATGTTGTGGGTAATCGGGCAGCGTAAAGTAAACCTGTTCCTGTTGCTCTATATAGTATTTTTCATCTACCATGCCGGTACAAACTGGTGGATAGGCAGCTGGCAGAAAGATACCGACGGATTTCTATATGTTGCTGGAATAGGGCTGGCTGTTGCCCATCCGTTCTTTTTTATGATTCCAATGGTAGTTTATAATTACTTTACTAAGAAATTCAATACCGGCGACGCCTTGTCGCTTCTGCCGTTTATTTGGGTGTCATTCGAATGGCTGCGTTGCTTTGGCGACCTGTCGTATCCCTGGCTTACCATCGGTTACACACAGTCGTGGAACCGTTACTGGGTGCAGGCAGCCGATATTGCCGGCATATGGGGCCTATCGTTCCTTATCGTAGCGGCTAATGTTATCTTAGCAAAAGCCTTGATAGCCAATCAACGCGAAAGGGCTGAGAATCCGGGCAAGAATTTATTTGCAGTAACGGGCATGAAAAAATATGCAATAGTATTAGCAATAATAATAATATTACCAAATATTTACGGCATTATAAGGGTTTCCGGTTATAGCCACAAAGGGCTTACAGAATCTTACCCTACAGTCAGGACAGCTCTGATACAACCTAATATCAATCCATGGCGCAAATGGGAACACAATGCAATGACAATGATTGAAACTCACAAGCAGATTCAGGATTCATTGCAAAATGCCTATCCCGGAATAGAGCTTGCCGTATGGAGCGAAACGGCTATTACATATGTCAGCCACGAATTCAATTTCCTGCACGATTTCAGTTATCTGCGTAGCTGGCACGAAAAAACGGGCGCCGCTTTGCTAACCGGATTTGCCGATTTCTATGTATATAAACCTGAAGAGGCACACCCGCCCACTGCAAAACCGCTCCGAAAAGATTCTTCGGCTTACTATTCGTCTTTCAATTCTGCAATTTTACTTACGCCCGGCGACACCGTATTTCAGGTTTACCATAAAATGAGGCTCACACCCTTTTCCGAAAAATTCCCGTACCTGGAACTCCTGGCATTTGCAAAATCATGGTTCGAGTGGAATGTCGGTATTTCAAGCTGGACTCCCGGCAGAAAACAAGTAAACCTTAATTTCCCCGGGGGGCGAGATACAGTTAAAATTGCACCAGTTATATGCATCGAATCCATTTATCCATATTTCGTAAGGGATTTCGTCAATTTGGGTGCAAATCTGATTGCCGTGATAACTAACGACGGATGGTTCGACTATACTATGGGCCCCGAGCAACACTACCTGATTGCGTGTATGCGGGCAATAGAAAACCGCAGGTATGTGGCGAGAGTTGCCAATACCGGACTAACAGGATTCATCTGTCCCGACGGCAGTACGCTAAAAGAACTGAAGCCTTATACCAGAGGCGCTATTGCAGCTGATATACCACTGCTGGATGATATTACACTTTATTATATTTTCGGCGATTACCTTGCAATTTTATCTACTGTTCTTGTTATCATTCTTATTTTTTATGCATTACTGCACAAAAGGAAAAAAGCTGCCGGCCTTTGAACTTTTCACTTTTCTATCCGTATATGAAAATAAATGGTTGAATAAATAAAAACGGATTGAAGAAACGATGACGAATTATACTAAATACTTTGTATTTATGGCTTTAATGGCGCTTGCCGCATTTGTCCAATCATGCTCTACTACTTATATTGCCGAGATTAAACCTGTGGGTATTAGTACTTTTTCTGAAGGAGGGCGTACCGTAGCCTCGATGGCAAAATCCGGCATTGAGATGTATATGACTTATCTGGACAATCCGCCGGGTATGTTGCTTTTCGATGTTCAGGCCACCAATCGATCAGGCTACCCGCTGAAAATTAATACCGCCGACATTTATTTTGTTACTGTAGCAAGTCCGTCTGATAATGCCGTATCGATGAATTATTCCGGCAGTATAAAGGCTCTTGATCCGTACCGCGAGATAAAGAATGTAGAAAAAGCTATTGAAGATGAGAAGTCGAACTATAAAACCGGTGTTCTGCTCGATCTTGGGTTAAGTCTCCTTGGGGCAGTAATTTATTCTGCTGTCGAGGATGATGAAAAACCCGAGGTATATGCCGAAATGGCAGGCGATTTCCTGCTCAGGCGCGCCGATGCTGCTATCGACCACGATCGTTTTGTCGATGACCTTAGATACAGAAAGGAATTTCTGGAAAAAAACACACTGAAAGATACTGTTGTATCTGACAGCGGCCATGTGTACGGGGCAGTAATGCTGCCTGTTACTGCCCTGCCAAAGTATTTCAAAGTGGTTGTGCCAGTTAACGGCACTTATTTCGAATTCCCGTACGAAGTGATTATCAGGAAACAATAACCTAAATAAAGGTATTGTGCCAGGCATGAAGCAAAAAACAGTTCTCAGCATGTATAAATCCGCATTAGTGGCGCGAATAGTATTATTGCCGGCAAGTTCTATCAATAAGCCAGAGTATTCTCAATCCCAATCCTTATTTTGGATTCGTTTGGCAACACGTCATCTTCGTAAACAGGGGCATATGGTATATGGCTGTCCTTGGCTGCAATTCTCATTACGGGTGCATCGAGCGAAGAGAATGCTTCGAGGGACACAGTTGCTGCAATTTCTGCACCGAAACCCGATGTCATGGTATCCTCATGTATCACAATAGCCCTGCCGGTTTTCCTGACTGACTGCAAGACAAGCTCCTTATCCCAGGGAATAATAGTCCTAAGATCTATAATTTCAATAGATTTACCTGATTCTTTTTCTATTTTCTTAGCTGCATTAATAGAATCTTTGACCGGCATGCCGTAAGTAATCACAGTTGCGTCTGTACCTTCCCTAGCAATCTTACCCTTGCCGAATGGCAGAAGGTAGTTTTCATCCGGCTCTGGCGTCCTTGCGTAAGGCAGCCTGTACATTCCCTTATGTTCCAGAAACAGAACCGGATCCTGCAGTCTGCAGGCGGTTTTCAGCAGGCCTTTTGCATCGGAGGCGGTGCTTGGGTATGCAATCAGTAGTCCTGGTATATGAGAAAAAATCGACTCGATATTCTGGGAGTGGCACAAACCGCCGTGAATATATCCGCCAACGGCCACCCTGACCACTACCGGGGAAGAGAAATTTCCATCCGAGCGATAGCGCATAGTTGCCAGTTCGTTTTTTAACTGCTGAAAAGCAGGCCATATGTAATCGCCGAACTGAATTTCGACGACCGGTTTGTATCCCCTGACTGCAAGTCCGAGAGCCACACCTATAATAGAAGCCTCCGCAAGGGGTGAATTGAATACCCGTTCGGTCCCAAAGGCATTTGTAAGCCCGCGCGTTGCCGTAAAGACACCACCCTTGGGATCGGCTATATCTTCGCCGAAAACAATAATTTTTTCATCCCGCTTCATCTCTTCGTGAAGTGCATGGTTAATTGCATCTACGAGCACAATAGGATTACCGTTTGTCGGTTCTGAGTTCGAATATGGCAGGTTTCTGGTTTCCAACGGTGCAAAAACATGTTTTGTAGAATCTGCCGCCAAAGGGTCAGGCCGGTTCAATGCCCATTCAATCGCTTCTTCTATTTCCGATTTGATGCTCATTTCCAGGGCTTCAATTTCCTGAACAGTTGCAATGCCGTTAGTAATCAGGTAATTCTTGAGTTTAATTATTGGATCGCGGGTAGTTTTGGCTTCGGCAAGTTCATTTTCAGCCCTGTATTTCTTCTGGTCGTCACTCGATGAATGCGGCACAAGCCTTTCGACGACGGCGTGAAGCAAAGCGGGCCCTTTGCCGCTCTTTATATATTCTGCGGCTTCGCGAGATGCTCTAAGCGATTCGAAATAATCGGTACCGTCAAATTCCTTCATCAACAGGTTGGCATAGCAGCAAAAGCTGTGAACAACTCCGGAACCCATAGACTGTTCTGTTTTTGGTACCGATATAGCATACCCGTTATCCTGAACGACGAACAAAACAGGCAGTTTTTCGCGAGTTGCCCAGTTCACAGCTTCGTAGAACTCCCCCTGGCTGGTGGTACCTTCGCCCGATGCCACATAGGATATATCCAAAACACCCGATTTCTTTGCGGCAAGAGCAGTGCCAACCGCGTTCAGGTATTGGGTGCCGGTGGATGACGACTGAGTCGGAAGGTTATAATCAGGATGCCCGTAATGACCTGGCATTTGCCTGCCGCCGGTTGCGGGATCTTCGGCTTTGCCGAAAGCCAACAGGAAATAATCGCGCGTGCTAAAACCCATACCGTAAACAAAAGCCATATCTCTGTAATAAGGCCAACCCCAGTCTTTCTTTTTTTCGAGCGTAGCGGCAACGGCAGTCTGCACGCATTCATGGCCGCTGACACCGATATGGAAGTATGATTTGCCTTGTTTAACAAGATTGATATGCTTCTCATCGGTAATCCTGGCTTTGAGCATATTGCCCAGGGCAGAAAGTATTTCGTCTTTTGATAAATTCAGGTATTCATGAGGTTTTACATTCTGTGGTATCATCGAACGGTCCACATTGCAGTTGTCGCCTCTGCCATGGTGGCAAGCCGAACCAATAGAGAACCCTGTTAATATTTCGTGCTCGATTAATCTTGTATAATTAATTGAATTATTTATAGTATCGCTATATTTTACATCAGTTTTTAATTCAGTATCCTTTTGGATTTTAGCCATATCTCATCCATTAATTATAAATTAATAAAAAAATAAAAATTTGTTAAGAATTTTTTTCCATTACGAAAGATGGTTTAATTAATTGCATATTCCTATTCGGGAATTTGATTTACATTAAATAATTCCTTAATTTGTAATAGATATACAAGAATTGCAAAGATATATGGCATGGAATGATATTATAGGCCAGGAGAGAGTAAAATCTATTCTGCAAAAATCGGTGATAGAAGGAAGGGTTTCGCATGCATACCTGTTCTGGGGAATAGAAGGTATTGGCAAGGAAGCGCTGGCGATAGAATTTGCCAAAACGGTAAATTGCCTTGGCCCCGTTATTTCAGGCGATAGAATAGACGCCTGCGGCAAATGCGAAGCATGCATGAAAGCTGAAGATTTCCGCCATCCCAATATAAAACTTGTGTTCTCTATCCCAACCGGGAAATCGCAGGACAGCAAAAGCGATAATCCTATCGGCGGACTGGCAGACGACCAAATTGCTAAAATACAGGAACAAATAGGGTTGAAGTCTAAAGATTACTATCATAAGATCGAAATACCGAAAGCAAATCATATATTGGTATCGCAAATCAGGGAAATAAAGAGAAACCTCACCCTGGGAGCCGCACAGCAAGGAAGGCGAGTGGTGATAGTATTGCGGGCCGAAGAAATGAACAAGGAATCGGCAAATGCATTTCTAAAAACTCTCGAAGAACCCCACGACGGAGTTACGATAATAATCGTTACTTCGAGGGTGGAACTGCTAATGCAAACTATTGTATCGCGTTGCCAGCAGGTATATTGTGAACCGTTGCCCGACAGCCACATTTCAGCGGCACTCATCGGCCGTAAGGGATTAAGCGAAACTAATGCTCGTATTGCAGCAAGCTTTGCTCAGGGCTCTTTCACTTCGGCACTTGAATATCTGAACGAGGACATGAGCCAGCTAAGGGAAAGCGTTATCAATACCTTCAGGTCATCGCTCAAGAAAAAGATATTCAGGCTGGAGTTAATCGATAACCTTGAAAAACTATCCGTTCTTACTGATAAAAGGATTGCTGGCTATTTTATCAGAATTCTTATTATATGGCTTAGAGATGCTTACACACTCATATATACCGGAGACAAAGACAAACTGATAAACAGCGACCAGACTGAAATAATTACACGCTTTACACAGAAATTCGAGGGTAGAAACATAAAAACAGCTATTGAATTGCTCGACAATTCGGTTACACAAATACACAAAAATGTTCAGTTAAGTCTCATTTTCATAAGTTTATTCGTTAGTATCAGAAATATTCTCTTTGGGAATAATAAATATTAGTTTTTTGATTTTTATGTGTAATTAATACAATATAATTATTATTTAGATAGATTAATTAAATTAGGAATAAAATGACTGAAGATAAATCGGATGATTTTGGCGGCAACGGAAGAGACAGGGAAAGATTTAAGGATTATTCCAAAATTTATACCGGCGAAGCCTTTGAAACCATACAAACACAAACTGTATGTGATAAGTATAACAGATTCATTGATCCGTTCCTGTTGAATAAATTCTTTGTCACAGATATAAAAAACTGCGCCGAAGAAGCTGTTGTTGCCGATATAGCAGAAATTGGATTCAAAGGGCAGCGAAAAAAGATATTCCGCAACGACAACAAACTCCCGCTGATGGACATGGAATTCGTTATCGTCGAAATAGAAGGCGGAACAGATATCGGCACAGTCCTTTGCACAGGCGAAAACGCCCTGGACAAACACAGGGCTATCTATAAAAGCGAACAGCCTGCCTATAGCATACTAAGGCATCCTAACGGCGAAGACTTCGACAGGTTCAGGCGCAACAGGCTCGATGAGCCCAAAGTGGTAAACAAATGCAAAGAACTTGTGCAGCACTATCAACTGAATATGAAAGTGACCGATGCAGAATGGCAGTTCGACCGCCAGCGCCTTACAATATTCTTTACAGCACCAATGAGGATCGACTTCAGAGACCTTGTCAAAGAGCTTGCACGATGCTTCAAGACAAGAATAGAACTTAGGCAGATAAGCACTCGCGAAGAAGCAAAACGTATCGGGGGTATCGGGCCATGCGGAAGGTCTATATGCTGTTCGTCGTGGGTCAGGGAGTTCTGCCATGTTACACTCGACCACGCCAAAACCCAGCAGCTTTCTAACAACGTTGCTAAACTGAGCGGATATTGCGGCAGGCTAAAATGCTGCCTTTTGTATGAAATTGATACTTACCTGGAGGAATTCAAGAATTATCCGCCGCTGAACTACAGAGTTCAATTGCCCGAAGGAACTGCGAAGATTGTGAAAATTGATATTTTTAAGCACTTGATTTACCTGATGCCCGAAAACCACCAACCATTCAGGGTATTAACCCAAAAGGAAATCGAGGCATTGGTATCGGCAGGCAAAGTGTTTCCGCCACCCGAGGGCGAATCCGCCCACTATCCTTCGCTCGATCCATTTTTTATGGGAGCTGAAGACGACATTGAAAATATAAAAGACCTGGAAGAATATTAAACTCGCAATTATAAACATAAAGCCTCATAGGTACTCCGGGGCTTTCATCGTTGTACCGATTAGCGCTTTAACTCTCTTTGAACAGGCCCATACAGCGCATAAGGGTTAGAGTATCTCTTTCCTCCCATGATTGGATAATTTTGCCTTTGTCAACACGCGACATATGAATGAACGTAAACGAAACAGCCGAACCTGTGGGCGCCGTGCTAAGGTAGCTTCCTGTATTGGTGCCGTTTGCCGTTGCCCTAAAAGATACTATATCGCCTGCCGAAACGATATCCTCGATAACATATTTCATATCGGGCAGGGCATTGTTGAGCATGCCCATAAACTGCGCCGCTTCGTCGATATCGAGCGTAGCCCCCGAAGTTGTAAGCGTATAGCCGGCGCTGCAGATTTCCTTCATTGTGTTTTCGTTCCAGCGTTCTGCAAAAAGCCTGAATACCACATTTTCGTTTTCGGGCCTTAGCGAGGTTTTGATAGTATAATCCATACTGCTCCTTTATTTAATAATTCTGAAAGTGGCCTTCCCGCATTGCCTGCCGCCGGAAATGCCTTTAGCTGAGTATTGCACCCTGCAGGGCTGAATATACCTTTTAACTATATCGTCGGCAATTTTCTTTGCCCTATCGGAATCTATGCCGGGCATTTCGGTTTCGCAGCGCCAGCCGGCAACTTCGATAGAAGCCCCATGGTTTCCGTTTAGCAGAAGAATAATGTCATCGATTATATATTTGTATTTCTCATCGGTATTATTGCTGTTAAAATCAAAAATAATGCTGTCCAGCGACAGCACCTGCCCGATTTCTACCGGCGACAGCACGATATCGGATTCGAGTTCCTTATATTCACCAAGCTGCGACAGGTCTATTTCTCCGCCGTGGGCCAGGTAATCGCCTGCCGAAGCATAGAACCTGTATTTTCGGCCGGCAGGCAAAGTGATTTTGTATTCTCCTGTTAATGGATTTGTTGCAGCAGTTCCTACTGCTGCAAAATCCGGTAAAGTTTCGTAGCGGATAACGGCTTCGAGCGGATCGTCGGTATAGTTTGCCCTTACTTTTCCACGCAGCAGTACCACCGGCTGGGGCCTTAGGTTATCGGGAAGCATAGCCCTGAAAATATCTCCCTCTCCATAAGAGTTACTATATGACAGAAAATAGACATAATCCCCCTTTGAGGGTATTTTGAAGAAAAGGTCGTCTTCAGGCGAATTGATTCCGGAGCCGAGATTTTCGGGCTTCGACCATTTAGCCCAGCTATCGTCGAGCCTTTTCGATACAAAGACATCATAGCCCCCGCTGCCGCCGTGGCCTTTGCTCGAAAAATATAGCGATTTACCGTCGGATGCCAGAAAAGGAGAGTATTCATCTTCCGAGGTATTAATGTCTGCACCAAGGTTTTCAGGTTCGCTCCAGTTGTTGCCTCCAAGATTATACGATATAAAAATATCTTTTTTCCCAATGGAGTTGAGCCGTTCGGCAGCAAGGAGCAGGATTTTGCCATTGTTGTCGAGATATGCAATAGCAAATCGGTTATAAT
>DAINRZ010000036.1:0-13822 GCA_036741575.1 Kapaibacterium sp. (SeqCode) | reverse complement strand
GAGTATATTAACAACGAAAACTACTGTAATTAACAGGTTTATACGAACATACATTTCCCCTCCTTTTTTCAAGGAGGGGTGGCCAGACTACAAGACCATCTAATAGGCAGAAATATAGATGTTCTGGCCGGGGTGGTTTATTTAATTCTGAAAAAGAAATCCACTTTTGGTAAGCCCACATTAACCACCCCGGCCGGGAAAGCAGAAATGTAAACATTTCAAAATCAGCAATCCCGGCCACCCCTCCTTAAAAAAGGAGGGGAAACTTTAAATCCCAACCGCCTGCTGCTAATGACAACATTTTGTAAGTTACACAATTTAACCTTTTTTGGGAATAGAAAATTTCTTAACATTACTTTTTAATATTGGGTTTAAGTAAATAAAGATGCTGGAATGATAAGAGTACTGATTGCAGACGACCATACGATGATAGCAAAGCTGATTAAGCATATGCTCGAAAACTCTAAGGAAATCGAGGTAGTTGCTATTGTAGGCTCGGGCGACGAAGTGCTCGAAACAGCCGAGAAACGTAAAATCGACGTTATGCTGCTCGATATTGATATGCCGGCACTCGACGGAATACAGACCATGATAAACATAGGCAAAAAGCATAAAGATATAAAATGCATCATACTATCGCACCATTCCGAGCCGTGGGTAATCCAGAAAGCCCTGGAATCGGGCGCCGCAGGATATATGACCAAGAACGCCGAAGCCGACGAAGTAAGGGACGCAATCATGACCGTTTACAAGGGAGGCAAGTATTTCTGCAAGACGACTCTCGGGATGCTGGCAAAGAACATTACAAAGAAACCCGGGCAGCCCTCGGCCGATGAACTGCTGGCAAAGCTATCGCAACGCGAGCGCGAAGTGCTGAAAGAGCTTGCCGAAGGCCTGACAAACAACCAGATTTCTGAAAAGCTGTTTATCAGCCCCCGCACTGTAGAAATCCACAGAAAGAATATTATGGATAAACTTGGTGCGCAGAATATTGTTTCGCTCATCAGGATTATAATCGAATCGAATCTGATCGATAAAGTATAATAGCCTTTGGTTACTTATTCTTCTGCCGGTTTCTTTGTGGTGAGTACTTTGTAAAGGCTGTAGAAAGTAACAGTACCCACAAAACCGAATGCCAGGAAAACAAAAATATAACCGGAGCCGGTTAACTCTGTATCGTAAACGTAAAATTTGGATTCGGCAATGGTTTCGAAATTACCCACACTTAGCTTGATAACGCAGTTCTCGGCTCCGTGGGGCACAACAGCAATAATCTCCATTTTGCTAATGCTGCCGGTCGCCGAGTCTGTCTCGAAGTGAACCGATTCGACAACTGCTTTGTATCCGCCAAAATATACATGGTTTCCTTCGGGCAGTTTATTGAAATTCTTGCCGACTATATGTATCCTGGACCCCTCGAATCCGAAATTCGGCTTTACGGCAATAATAACCGGCATATCTGCAGGCATTGCAGCGCGAATTGCAGTACTATCAGAAGGCTTAGGCATGTCAATGCTTTCCTGCTGCGAAATCGCTCCTGAAACGCAAATGAACAACAATATAAATATTATTATTATTTTCATAAATCAACCATCGCTGTTAATAATCAATTTTTGAATAATCGGGTTTGTTTCGCTTCCAGGCTTTGTAAACCATAAATGAAAAAACGGCAAATAAAAGTGCCATAAACCCCCTGGCAGCCCATCGGTAAGGAATATTAACGTCTTTAACATTATCCATGAGAAGCGTCGGTATGGCGTCCTGGTAGGTCCAGAAAGCCAGCAGCAGCAATAAATACAGCGGAGTAACATATTTAATAATATAATAAAACATCCGCGGCACCCTGATATCGGCGCCCTGGTTTAATTCTTTCCACCCCTTGTCCATCCCGTAAATCCATGCAAATATTACGACTTCGACACAGGCAAGCACCACAAGCCCAAAGGTTCCCGCCCAATAATCCAGCTCGTCCAGGAACTCGTACCTGTTGAAAAAAACAACGAAGTGAACTGCAATAAAAATAAATGCAGCAATAGTGTATGTTGCTTTGTTGTGCGAAAAATTAAACTGCTCTTTGAGGAACGAAATCAAGGGCTGCGCCATTGCAACCGACGAAGTAATCCCGGCAAAAAACAGCAGCAGGAACCATATGAAACCCAAAAACTGGCCGATATGCGGTATTTGCTGGAAGATAATGGGCATGGAAACGAAACCGAGATTGAAAGCGCCGCCTTCGGCTATCATTTGTGTTTTTACCAGCCCAAAAAAAGCTACGGCAATCGGAATTGCTATGGTGCCGCCGATAATCACCTCGGCAAATTCATTGATAGAAGCTGTGGCCAGGCCATTCAGGGCAATATCGTCCTTGTGGCTCAGGTAGCTGGCGTAGGCATGCAGTGTGCCCATACCTACGCTAAGAGTGAAGAAAACCTGCCCGGCAGCCGCCAGCCATATCCGCGATTCCGTCAGCATTTCGAAATTGGGATTCCAGATAAATGCAAAGCCGGAGCCTACACTCCAGTTGGGATGATTGACGGGATCGGGAGTGCCGACGGTTATAACCCAAATTGCAAGGAATATTCCAAATAATAAAAGCATTGGCATAGCAATTTTGGCAAACTTTTCGATGCCGCCGGAAATACCTTTTTTTAGAATGTAGAAATTCATGGCAAAAGTCAGAATCAGGAAGGCATAAGCCGGCAACATACTTGTAAAATAACCATCCCCCGAGGCCTGGTAGCTCTTCAGAAAACCTTCCATACTTTCGAATGTGTTCATGCCAAAATATTCGCGGGTAAGCGAGAAAAAGCTAAATCCCAAAGTCCACGATTCAATATAAGTATAATAAATCATTATGACTGAAGAAACAAATAGCCCGATAATACCGAGATATTTAGCCATGGGGTTGCGCCAAAGGACATCGAACATTCCGGGCATACTGCCGTGTTTGTACCTGCCCCCGCGCCTGCCGATAGTCCATTCCACCCACATTAGCGGCAGCGCAAGAAGAATTATGGCAGTAAAATACGGTATCATGAATGCCCCGCCGCCGTTTTGTGCGGCTTGCACGGGGAACCTGAGAAAGTTGCCCAGCCCTACGGCATTGCCCGCCATGGCGAGTATAAGCCCAATCCTGCTTCCCCATTGCTCTCTTTTCTCCACTCAGCCTCCAAATATTAATAAACTTAAGAACAAAAGAATAAATACGAATTAATTAAAATAATAAATTTCTTAAATTATTTCTTTGCTTAAGTATTATTTTTTTTCGAATTATCTATTTGCTAATAAATATATATTTAAAGTAATACATGATGCAGAACCAATATGGTATCGTTATTCTGTTTTTGTTGATTAAATAGCGAATATTTTCGTAGTTTTGTAAGTTTTTATAGTTTTTTGAACGAATATTTAAAACTGAATGACAGAGAACCAAAGGACAATAAAAGAACCTGTATCCTACTCGGGATACGGAATTCATACAGGTGAAAAGTCAGTTATTACTTTCCACCCCGCTCCGGAAGATTACGGTTATAAATTTGTGCGCACCGACCTTGCTGAACAAATCGAAATCCCTGCACTTGTCGATTTTGTTGTCGACCTGTCGCGCGGTACTACTTTGGGCAAAGACGGCGTAAAGGTACATACTGTGGAGCATGTGCTTGCAGCGCTTTCGGGCCTGCAGATAGACAATTGCAGGATTGAACTGAGCGGAATTGAGCCTCCCGTGGGCGACGGTAGTTCCATGCCCTATGTGGAAGCCTTGCTTGGCGCCGGAGTAGTCGAGCAGAATGCAAAGAGGGAGTATTTTGTAATCGAAGACTCGCTGCGCTATACCAACGATGAAAAAGAAGTAGATATCGTTGCATTGCCCACGGACGATTTCAGGATTACCGTAATGATAGATTACCACAATCCTGCCTTAGGCAGCCAGCATACAGGGCTTTTCAGCACCGAGGCCGAATTTGTGAAGGATTTTGCACCTGCGCGCACTTTCTGCTTCCTTAGCGAAGTTATTTGGCTGCACGAACAGGGACTGATTAAAGGCGGCAGCCTCGACAGCGCCATCGTTATCGTCGATAAAGAATTGTCCGAAAAAGAACTGACAGGCCTGAAAGACAGGTTTAGGCTCGACTATACTCCAGTGCTCGGCTCCAATGGTATCCTTAACAATACTGAGCTAAGGTTCAAAAATGAACCTGCAAGGCATAAATTATTAGATATGCTTGGCGACCTGGCGCTTGCAGGCGTCAGGGTGAAAGCCCAAATACTTGCAGCCAGGCCTGGCCATGCAAGCAATGTCGAGTTTGCAAAATTGATAAGGGCTGCCTACCTGAAAAGTAAGCCCTTGAAAAGACTGCGAATTACACCCACAACAGAAACCATTTACGATATTGATAAAATAAAGAAGATTCTGCCGCACAGGTACCCCTTCCTTCTTGTCGATAAAATTGTAGGTTTGGATGCTGAATCAAAGAGTATTCTCGGTGTCAAGAACGTCACTGTCAACGAAGGCTTTTTCAACGGGCATTTCCCGAATGTACCGATTATGCCCGGGGTTCTGCTGCTCGAAGCGCTTGCCCAGACCGGCGGGATTCTTATGCACCACCTTTACGAGGATATGAGAGATACTCTCGTGGTTTTTGCCTCCATCGACAATGTCAAATTCAGGCGGCCGGTCAGGCCCGGCGACCAATTGATTATGGATGTGGAATTGCTGGCACGCAGGTTCGGCACCGTTAAGCTCCGCGGCAAAACGTATGTGAACAACCAGGTTGTAGTCGAAGCAGATTTTACAGCTGCTTCCATTGAGAAAAAAGAATTTTAAAAATCAGGTAATGATAGTATATGCACCATAGTACAGCAATAATTTCAAAAAAAGCAAAAATCGGGGAGAATGTATCCATTGGCCCCTATTCAATTATCGAGGATGACGTCGAAATCGGCGACAATACCGAAATCAGGGCACACGTGCACCTGGCCGGCGGAACAAGAATCGGCAGGGAGTGCAAGCTCCATACGGGAGTCGTTATTGCTACCGAGCCACAGGACCTGAAGTTCGGGGGCGAACCAACTTTGGCTGTTGTCGGCAATAGGACCATTCTTCGTGAGTTTGTAACCGTCAACAGAGGCACAAGGCATTCAGGCAAAACAACCGTAGGCGAAGATTGCCTGATTATGACCTATTGCCATGTGGCCCACGACTGCAGGGTAGGTAATAACGTAATTATGGCAAACGCCACCCAGTTGGGCGGCCATGTCCATGTGGACGACTGGGCCAATACAGGCGGTGTTGTCAAGGTTCACCAGTTCTGCCGTGTGGGTAAACATGCCTTTGTAGGAGCCGATGTAAAAATTGTCAAGGATGTGCCGCCTTTTACACTTATTGGCAGGGAACCCGCAAAAGTTGAAGGAATAAATAAAATCGGGCTGCGCCGCAGGGGATTCACTCCCGATCAGATTGACAGCATCGAGGAATTCTACAAGCTTATTTTAAACTCCGGGCTTAACGTTAGCGATGGCATCAAAAAAGTTATAGAAAAAGGCAACATGACGAAGGATGTGCTCGACTGCATTGAATTTGTTAAAAGTTCCGAGCGTGGAATTGTCAGATAAAAAAATTACTTGACTTTTACATGTTTTTTTACTTTTTTTGTATTGGATAGTTTTTGAAACATTGGGAAATGATTTTATAGCATACTTGCTCCGGCCTTGATATTTTTCTAAATAAAAATATTTTTTGGTATTGTTTTTAAATGAATGTACTCTTTTTGATATGGGTTGTCGTTTAAAACCAATATGTTTTCCAAAATGAATATCTGGGAAACAATACCAGCAAAGGCGGGAATAAAATGTGTTTGCTGTGCGTACGTTAAATATGCATATGTGGGCACAGATGTTGAATAATCTGTTGGAAAGGTTTGGCGCTATCGAATGTAAATATTACCGATTAAAAGTGTAATATTTTGACATAAAAACGGAGAAAAGTTATAGGAATTGAGATACCCGGTTGTTTTTTATAAACTGGAGGTATCAAAAATGATAGCGTTAACGTTGCAAAACCTGTCGCAGGTATTAGCCGGCAGGAATCCGGAAATTCTATCGAACGAAGCAATACAGAGCCGCAAGTTGTTTGCGGGATTCTCGTTGCTTGCCGCTGATGTTGTTTTACTGAGCACATCTTTTATTGCTGCCATTTTGCTGAAACACTACCTGGCCGAAGACGGGCTGGAACTGTCTAAATATTTTATCCTGTTGCCTCTTGTGGCTGCAATTTTCCCGCTGACTTTTTATTTCGGCGGGCTTTATCCTGGTTATGGCCTAAGCGTTATCGACGAAATAAAATCCCTGGCTTACAGTATATCGATTGTATTCATTATACTGGCGTCCTTGACCTTCGTGCTAAAAGGAGAGCTGGAGTATTCGCGGGCAGTCTTCTTTATTTCCTGGGGTGTATCTATTGTCTTGCTGCCCCTGGGCAGGCGGGCTGCAAGGAAAATGCTTAGCATGTCTCGCCTGTGGGTAATACCTGTCCTGATTATTGGGGCAGGCAGGGCCGGCGAAAACATTATTAAGTCGTTGAAAAAGCAGAAAAACCTTGGGCTGATACCCGTTGTGGCAGTCGATGACGACACTGAAAGATGTGGGTATATTGACAGAGTACCGGTTATTGGCAGCCTCGATATTATTCCCGGTATTGCCCGCAAGCTGAATATAGAGTATTGTATTTTAGCTTTGCCCGAACTGGGAAAAGAAAAACAATCCGAAATAATAAACAGGTATTCAGGGTATTTTTCAAATACAATTGTAATTTCTGATTATTTTGGCTTAGCGTATGTGTGGGTGACGTCAAAAGACATTGGCGGCGCCCTGGGATTTGAACTCAGGCAAAAGCTTATGATGAAATCGATCGAAGTCAGGAAGCGCATTTTCGATTTTTTTATAGGCCTTGTTCTTGGTATTCTCACACTTCCACTCCTGCTGCTTATTGCCTTATTAATTAAACTGGATTCAGGCGGCAGGGTGTTTTTCCGGCAGGAAAGGCTTTCATTGAATAAAAGGAAGTTTAAAATGATTAAGTTCAGGACTATGCACGAAGATGCCGAAGAAAGGCTGAAAGAACTGCTAAGGCTCGACGAAGCAAAGAGGATGGAATTTGAGAAATACCATAAGCTGAAAGACGATCCCAGGCTGACAAGGATAGGCAAAGTGCTGCGCAAATACAGCCTGGACGAACTGCCACAGTTCTGGAATGTCGTTATGGGCGATATGAGCCTTGTGGGGCCGCGTGCCTACCTGATGTTCGAATATAATAAAATGGAAGAGTGTAATATGCCCATTTTCAATGTCAGGCCTGGCCTTAGCGGATTGTGGCAGATAACGGGCCGCAGCAGGCACAGCTTCGAAAACAGGCAGAACCTGGACCTGTTTTATATCAGGAACTGGTCGTTCTTCCTCGATATATACATACTTTTCAAGACGGTTACGGCTGTTTATTATCCCGACGGGGCATACTAATTGGCTTTTGCCGTCTCGCATGTATTTCATAATTTAGCATCGATTATCTTGCTTTTATTATGAATGGTGGTAAATTTGATAAAACTGTATTCCATAATTATCATTGTATTGCTTTGGGTTGCGTGCAACGCAGCCGCATACGACAATTTGCTGTTCAGGCCATTAACGGCAAATGTATTCGAGCCTCGGATTGGCTGTCTTTACCAATGGGGTTCCAACACAAACGACGATGAAAAACTGCGGCTCGATATTGGGGCGTCCATCGACCTTGCTGACTTTAAATTCGGACAGGACAGTACACAAATCAGGTTCGGTACCGATTGGTTTACATATACAAGGCTTAGAACCGAAGGAAATATGAAATTCCCCGTCGAGACATCCGATTATTTCTTTGGAATTAATTCATCCGCTAAAACAAAGCTATGCGGGCTTGACTTATACGGCAGGCTGCGTTTGGCGCATATTTCCTCACATATTGTCGATGGCCTTGCCACGGGCGATTCACTCCGGGTTATGCCCTTCGTTTACAGCCGCGAGTTTGCCGAGCTTACTGCAGCAGTTGTATATAGAGGCATAAGGCCTTATTTAGGCTTAACTTATGTTTTCTCGCACCAGCCAAAAGCCGTTGATGAATTAATATTGCAGGCAGGCGTTGACTATACAAATGAAATATTTTGTAACCTTTATTTTATATCGGGAATCGATTTCAGGTTGCCGGGGCTTAACCAGGTGGAATCGGCATTCTCATTCCAGGCAGGCCTGCTGCTGAGGACATCGGACAAAGTGGGCGTTATGATTAATTACAGCAGGTTTACGGGCAGGAGCATACACGGTATGTTTTATAATTCCGACGATAATTACAGCGCCATTGGGTTTCAGGTAGTATATTACGGTTTTACTTTTTGAAAAGTCAGAATAAAATAATAAATTATATCATATATTAGTATTACTTGGAGAATTAAAAATGGCAAGAAGTGTAAACAGGGCAACAATTCTCGGCAACGTGGGGCAGGACCCCGAACTCAGGACAATTCCATCGGGTATTTCCGTTTGCAGGCTCAGGGTGGCCACCAGCGATTCATACAAGGGCAAGAACGGCGAATGGCAGGAATCGACCGAATGGCACTCCGTGGTGCTATGGGATTCGCTTGCCGACCGTGCACAGAAAGCAGTAAAAAAGGGCAGCAAAGTGTATATCGAAGGCAAGATACAAACACGCTCTTACGAAAAAGAGGGCGTGGTGCGCTACACAACAGAAATCAACGCCAACAGGCTGATAGTGCTCGACCCGAAAGCGGAAGGCACACATACTGCCGATGCCGACGAAAAAGAAGAATCGAGGTATATGCCTGCCGACGAGCCCGAAGAAGACGATATCCCATTCTAATATGAAAAGAATTTTAGTCTTATTCGATATCGACGGCACTATACTCAAACTACGCAATTACAGGTCGAGGCATATATTCAAACAGTTGTACAGGGATGTTTTCGGGATTGAAATCGACGACGGCAAAATGCCCGATTTCGCCGGCAATACAGACCTGCGCATCCTGAGGGAGATGGCTGAATCGCACGGTATATCCTATTCGGAAATCGTCAAAGATATCGATTCGATATGGGCAAGAATACTCGGAGAATTCAGGTATTGGTGCAATACCGATAACCTGGTTCTGCTCCCCGGCGCCGAAATGCTTATCAAATCGCTCGATGCTGTGGAAAATGTTAGTCTTGGTTTGCTTACCGGTAATTTTAGGGATAATGCCTACCTGAAGCTGGATGTTTTTAAGCTGAGTGGTTATTTCCCGTTCGGTGCATTCGGCGACGACAGGGAAGACAGGAACGACCTGCCCGGAGTGGCGCTCGGTAGGGCCGAAGAATACTGTCAATATAAATTTGGAATTAAAGATACAATAATTATCGGAGATTCACCTCGTGATATCGAATGCGGCAAAAAGAACAGGATTCCGGTTCTGAGCGTTGCCACCGGCGGCTTTTCTGCCGATCTGCTGGCCATAGAAAGCCCGGAGCTTCTTTTCGAAGATTTTGCCGATTATCATAATGTAATTGGCAGTATAAAAAACTATTTCGGGATTGGATGAAAGATATTATAATTGCTATAGATGGCCCGGCTGGCTCCGGCAAGACTACCTCGGCAAGGGTAGTAGCCGGCAGGCTGGATTATATTTATATCGATACAGGGGCTATGTACCGCGCGGTTACTCTTGCATGGCTTAGGAGTGGCCTGCCGCTCCAAGAAGAAACTGTTTGCAGGTTACTCGAAAGCACCGACGTATCATTAGGGCATTCGCATAAAGGGCAGGTGACATTACTGAACGGCGAGGATGTTAGCGATGAAATACGCCTGCCGGAGGTAACAAACCACGTAAGCCCAATTAGTACCCTTAATTGTGTAAGGATTAAAATGACTGTGCTGCAGAGAGAAATGGGCCGCAAGGGTGGTGTTGTGATGGACGGAAGAGACATAGGAGCATTCGTGCTGCCCTTTGCAGAACTGAAGATATTCCTTACGGCAAGCATAGAGGCAAGGGCAAAACGAAGGATGCTGGAATATGAGCAGAAGGGCATCAGTATTGATATTCAGGAAGTGAAAAAACAAATTACCGGCAGGGATGAAATTGATAGTACCCGGGAAATTAGCCCTCTACGCAAGGCCGAGGATGCAATCGTAATAGATACTTCGGATATGACCATTGAGCAGCAGACTGAAATGATATACCTAATGGCCAGAAAAATTATCGACGGGAAGGCGGGCGCATGAAAGTTGAGGTGGACGAATCGGCTGGGTTCTGCTGGGGCGTGCAAAGGACAATCGAAATTGCCGAAGAAGAAATAGCAAAACATCCTGACAAAAAAATTTATATTTTAGGGGAACTGATTCACAACAAAAGGGAAGTGCAAAGACTGGAAAGCCTGGGCCTTAAATCTATTAGCCTCGATGATCTGCCATTAGTAAATCCGCTAGACTCGCGGATTATTTTAAGGGCCCACGGAGAGCCGCCGGAAACGTACGACAAATTAAAGAAATTCGACGTAAAATTCACTGATACGACATGTTCGATAGTTGCGGCACTGCAGGATATTGTTGCAAAATACCACAGTAACGGCTTTAATATTATAATTTATGGCAAGGTAGGCCACCCCGAGGTTATCGGCTTATTAGGAAACTGCGGCGGCAAAGGTAAGGTGATTGGCAGTCTGGAAGAAGCAATTAATTTTAATGATTTTGCTGAAATGAACCTGCTGATAGCACAAACGACCATAAGCAAAGCCGACTTCGAGTCGGTCAGGAAGGTTTTATCTAATAGAATTCCAGGCCTTGAATCTTACTTTCAGGACCATTTCATGCTCGAGATTAAAGACTCCACCTGCAAGTTTGTCAATAAAAGGGAAGCTGCGTTAGTGAAATTTGTAGAAAGCTTCGAAATAGTATTCTTTGTTGCGGGCAGAAATTCCTCGAACGGCAAAATGCTTTTCGAGCTTTGCAGGGCTGTCAATCCAAGGGTTTACTATATCGAAGATGCGAATGAAATTGGCCCTGAAACATTAGAAGGGCGAAAGTCTGCCGGTATTACCGGGGCAACCAGTACTCCGCGATGGCTTCTGCTCGAAGTGAAAGAAAGATTATTGCAAATGACAGAACCAAGGGAGGCCAATATTGTTTGAGCTTATTGAAAACATCAGGTTATCCGATTCGCATTATATTAATGCCCTGCTTACAATTGGTATTTTCGTCCTCATTGCTTTTCTTGTCAACCTGTTTATCACAAGGGTGGTGAAAAAGCTTGTAAGCAGGACAAAAACCAATCTGGACGACGATATTATCCGAATACTCCACGTACCGGTATTTATGTCGATAATATTATATTCTATTACTTATGCTGTCAATGCGCTAAAAATTGGAAGCGATTTTAGTTTTTATATTAACAATATTATCTATACTGCCGTTACTCTGCTGTGGCTGATAGCATTCATACGTATCAGCAACGAGGTTATTAAATCGGCTGTTACTAAGTCTGCAACAGAAACATCGGGACTGAGCCGAGACATAGCTCCGCTGCTGGGCAATATCATCAAATTTGCCCTCTTTATTGGCGGGCTTATGATTATGCTGACAATCTGGAGTATAGATATTACGCCGCTGCTGGCTTCGGCAGGTATTGTCGGTGTAGCCGTAGCTATTGCCGCCAAGGACACTCTGTCTAACTTTTTCGGGGGTATCAGCATTTTTTTCGACAAGCCTTATAAAATAGGCGATTACATAGACCTGGAGGGAAAGGAGCGCGGCGAAGTGGTGCATATCGGTATTCGCAGCACACGAATTAAAACGCGTGACGACATTCAAATATCCATTCCAAACTCTATTATTGCAAATACAAAGATCATAAACGAAAGCGCACCTGTGCCTAAGTTCCGGATTCGAATACCAATAGGCGTGGCTTACGGAAGCGACTTGGACAAAGTGCAGGAAATACTCGTCCGGCTTGCAAAAGAAAACGGCAACGTGCACGAAGACCCCGAGCCGCGGGCAAGATTCCGCGAATTTGGCGATTCCAGCCTGAAATTTGAATTGCTATGCTGGGCCGAATACCCGGCGTTGCGAGGGCTGACAATCCATGAACTGAACCTGGCGATATACAAAGCATTCAATGAAAACGGAATTGTAATTCCGTACCCGCAAACGGATGTGCATATTAAGGGGAGGTAAGGGATTTCAGGTTGACATTAAATATTTTTAAATGTTAAAATAAATTAATTTTGTATTTGATTTTTTTTTTTATAGATTTACTTTATAAAAATTACTATTCATTCATTTTGTGAGAAATATTATGAAAACCATTGTAAAGTCTTTAATCTTGGCGTTTGTGCTTTCGCTTAACACTGTTGCTATTTATTCAACTGATTGTGAAGAGGTTCAACCTTGTATGTATCCACCAGAAGATATACCGCCTACAAGTGTTCCTTGGACATGTGTTGGGCCTACAATTGTAGAATTTGATTATAACGGTTATCATTGCGAATGGTGTGTATCATATTGTTACAGGCAGTCAACCCCAACAGGGCCGAATTATGATGTTTATATATGTAGCTTTGACTCATCTGACCCTTTGTGTCCACCTTATGAAGATGATTTTTGGCATCAAGGGCAAAGAGATATAAATAAATTTATTGGAGAGAAACTTATATCAACAGACCCAGATGGAGTTTTTACCGGAATCCCACCCTGCCCACAAGTACAGGAAACATTTCAGTTATATTTGGTGCGGTGTGTAGATGAAAATGGAAATGCATGTGGAGGAAGTAATGGATATTGCAAATATGTATATAATGCTTGTAAAAATGGAAATGTCAATCAAGTTTCATTAGTTAGAGTTGAGACAATTCCTGCTACTAATTGCAATCTACCTTGCACTGTTCAAGGGTGTGAGTAAAAAATGAAAATAATACTGCTCCTGATTTTTTCAGTATTGGCAGCCGAATGTCAGGAAATAGAATATTTTATTTCGTCTGCTACTAATAATGGAATTTATGTATTCTCTGAAAATGAAATAATAATAGGTGGAAATTTAGGCAAACTTATGAAAACCGAGGACGCCGGCGGACACTGGCGCCCAATACTTACCAAATCGAAGGAAGATATAATGTCTCTGGAATTTTCGCCTGTCGGCCGCGGTTTTTTTTGTACTCCCGGCAGCATTTATGTTTCCCAAGACAAAGGCGAAACATGGGAAGAGGTTTATACTTCCGGTTCGGAAATCATGAATGCCGGATTATCGCAGGACGGTTCGTCCGTCCTTTTTTGTTCCGGTTCTAAATTATACGGATTGGAATTGGAGGGCGACAAAGTGGGCGAAATTTTCGAAGCCGACGAAAAAATCAATAACTTCTATACTGACAGTATTTATTTCTATATTGTTACCAAAGGATTTTTTTATAAAGCAACAAAAAATCAATTATTGTATAAGCACGAATTAAAAGGCATATATAATTCCAGCCTTCTGTCTGTAGCCGCCAACGGGCTGAATATAATGATAGGAGCTGTTGACACAGTTAATACCGGGGTAATTACCAGGAACGAAATTTTCTTTACCAGCAGAGACGGTGGTTTTTCGTTCGATACTTCAAAGGAAAGTCATGGCTGGCCTAAGAAAATTAAATTCTATGGCAATAATTTCTATTCTCTAACAGGCAACCAAATAATAGAAGTATTCGACAAGAATATGAATACAGTCAGGTTTGATACTGCCGATTCGAGGGAATACTTCAGGACGAGGAAGTCGAGTATTTT